>SKYZ01000302.1 GCA_007127625.1 Aquisalimonas sp.
CAAAGCACCGCCTTGGCCCGCAGGATGTGACGCAGCTTCGGCAGCGAGAAACGGGGGCTGTCGAAATACCCTGAATCGGGCCAGAAGTGCAGTGTGGTACCGGTATTGCGCTTACCGACGGTGCCGATCTCCTCCAACTCGGAGACCTTCTCGCCGTTGGCAAACACGATCCGGTATTCCTTGCCATCACGGCGGACGGTGACTTCCAGACGCCTGGACAGCGCGTTCACCACCGAAACCCCGACCCCGTGCAGGCCGCCGGAGAACTGGTAGTTTTTCTGCGAGAACTTGCCACCGGCGTGAAGCCGGCTGAGGATCACTTCCACCCCCGGCGCACCCTCGCCGGGGTGAACGTCCACCGGCATGCCGCGGCCGTCGTCCTCAACGGACAGCGAGTGATCGTGGTGCAGCGTGACCACGATGCGCCGGGCGTGACCGCCGATGGCCTCGTCGACACTGTTGTCGATCACTTCCTGGGCCAGGTGGTTGGGCCGGGTGGTGTCGGTGTACATGCCGGGCCGTTTGCGCACGGGATCCAGCCCGGTGAGCACTTCAATGGACGCGGAATCGTAGCTCTCTGCCATAACCTCTACCGAGGATCATTGCCTGGGGAATATGCCTGCGGTTCGGCCGCTCCACGGCCGGGCCGGCGTGGGCAGTCTACAGTGCCAGTGGCTCTGCAGCGAGTACCACGGGGATGGCTGAGTACCCGGGACCACAGGTCGATGTCGGCGCAAATTGACCACCCGATCGGCCTGCGCTAGTGTCCTGTCCCACCGTCACGGGGTTCCCGGATCCAGAGGGCAAGGCGCACCATGACCGAAGACAGCAATGAGGGCGTGGATTTCGAAAAGGCGCTCAAGGAACTCGAGGAGCTTGTGGAGCGGATGGAGAAGGGCGAGCTGTCCCTGGAGAACTCGCTGCAGGCCTTCGAGCGTGGCATCGCCCTGACCCGCCAATGCCAGAAGGCGCTCACCGAGGCGGAACAGAAGGTGGAAATCCTCACCCGGGAAGGAGACGAAGACCGTGCCGAGCCCTTCGAACCCAACACCGAGTGAGATCTTCGAAAGGCGCCTGCCTGCTTACCGTACGCAGGTGGAAGAGGCGCTGGATCGCCTGCTGCCCGGCAGTGACACACTGCCCATGCGACTGCACGAGGCCATGCGCTATGCCGTGCTCGGCTCCGGCAAACGGCTGCGCCCGGTGCTCGTCTATGCCGCCGGCGAGGCGCTGGGGATCCCGCCACGGGACCTGGACGGCCCGGCGTGCGCGGTGGAGCTGATCCACGCGTACTCGCTGGTGCACGACGATCTGCCGTGCATGGACGACGATGATCTGCGCCGGGGTCGACCCACCTGCCACAAGGCATACGACGAAGCCACGGCGGTTCTGGTAGGGGATGCGCTGCAGTCGCTGGCATTTCGCGCCGTGGCGGACCCCGACCTCCCGTTTTCCGCCGAGGCCCGGGTGCAGATGGTGCGCAGCCTGGCGGTTGCAACCGGGTCACGGGGCATGGTGGGTGGCCAGGCCCTGGATCTGGCCGCAGCGGGTCAGCCGCTGGATCTGGCGCAGTTGGAAGACCTGCACATTCACAAGACCGGCGCCCTGATCCGCGCCAGCGTCCTGCTTGCCGGCCACGCCGCAGACGATGCCGAGAGCGAAACCCTGGAGCGGCTTGACGGCTATGCCAAGAGCGTCGGCCTCGCCTTCCAGATCCGCGACGACATTCTCGATGTCGAGGGGACCACCGAGGCCATCGGCAAGACCAGCGGCGCCGATGCCAGACTGGAGAAGGCAACCTATCCTGGCCTACTGGGGCTGCAGGAGGCGCGTGCCCGGGGCCATGAACTCGTGGAGCGCGCGCTGCACAACCTGGAGCCCTTCGATCAGCGCGCCGACTGCCTGAGGGGCATCGCCCGATTCATCATGGAGCGGGAACACTGACGCCATCGCAGGCGGCTACTGAGCTCCGCCAGATGACAGACGTGACTCCACGGTGCGAACCAGGTTGACCAGCCGCGGCCCAAGGTGCCGGTCCAGTTCCTCCCGCGGCAGCCGGAACGACGGACCACCCGCGTTGAATGCCACGACGTCGGAGCCGTCATCCAGAACCAGCGGCACACCAACGGCGTTGACGTCCCGCTCCCAGTCCCCGGCGGATATGCAGTAGCCCTTTTCCTGATAATCAACCACCGCCTGCTCGATCCCCTGGCGCACGCGGGGCCAGGCCTGCTCATCCTTGCGGCGGATGTGATCCAGCAGATACTCCCGCTCCGCTTCCGGCAGGGCGGCAAGGAACGCGCGCCCCATCGCCGTGGTTGCCACCGGCACCCGCGAGCCCACCTGCAGGCGCAGCGTCAGCGCACCCTGGCCATGGCAGTTCTCCAGGTAGACCATGCTCAGCCGGTCGCGGCTGCCCAGGGAGACGGATGCGCCCGTATCATCCGCGAACTCCTGCATGAGCGGCCGCCCGACCTGGCGAATGCCCATGCTGGCCAGGCTGGAATACCCCAGGGCCAGCACGCCGGTACCGAGCTGGTAGCGTTCCAGGCGCTCGGAATAGCTCAGATAGCCGAGTTTGGTGAGGGTGTAGGTGAGCCGGGATACCGTGGGCTTGGGAATGCCGGTTCGGGCCGCGATTTCCTGGTTGCTCAGCAATCCGTCGGACGGCCGGAAGGCGCGGAGAATCTCCAACCCCCGCGCCAGAGCCATGACGAAGTTGCGGTCCTTCTTGCCGTCCTGCTCATGGGCGCTGAAATCCACCAGCGCTACGGGTTTCTGTCGCATGATCTCTCGTCCATTCCCTATCGCGTCGCTCACCAGTGCCGGGTGGCTCCGACCGCGTTGTACCGGGGTCGGTTCCCGCTTGTCGTGTCTGGCGGGCTCCTCCAGTTGAGGATGGTAGCACCCTGACCCGAACACGCGTCCACAGTGCGGAACTGCGTTTCGCGCTCACCCTTCCTGCAGGTATCATTCCGCTATGCGAAACAAAAGTCCAGTTGTCGAAACGCGCCCGAGGGTGTAACGTTTTCTGAAAAGTGATCGTCCCGGCGGGGTCCTGCCCGCGCCGATGGTAGTGTCTCCCGCCGGCAAGGCGGATAAAGAACAAGTATCTCCCCCCGGCCTTCCGATTGTCGGGAGCGGTAGCGGAACACATGACTGCGGGACCATATCTCCATGACAGCATCCATTCCAGATCGTGTTGCCGTGATCACCGGCGCTGGCAGCGGCATCGGCCGCGCAACGGCAGTCCGCTTCGCCCGTGAAGGCGCACGGTTGATGATTGCCGAC
>SKYZ01000162.1 GCA_007127625.1 Aquisalimonas sp.
AGTACCTGAACTATCCCGGTTATCCGGAGCGTGCCGAAGTCGTGCAGATGCCGTTCCGGCCGTCGGTGAACATGAGCTCGCGGGAGCGGGCCCGGTCCGAGGGCCGGGATTACGCCTACTGACAACTCCTCTGCTCAGCGTTTCCCTTGGTTTCCCGGCGAGGCCCTTGTGGTGTCGCCGGGATTTTTTTGTGCTCTGGAAAAATCATGTGCAATACTTGTACATATATTGCCTATCCTTTTGGAGAACAAGCGCCATGAACGAAGGGCTGGAGCGACTCACCACGGCTGCCGGAAACCGGCTGACGGTGCTCTACGACGGGGGCTGTCCGGTCTGCCGCCGGGAGATCAATCACTACCGGCGGTTGGACAGTGCCGGGCGGGTGTACTGGCAGGATGTGGCGCATCAGCCCCAGGTGCTCAACGGCACAGGCATCACGCCGAAGCAGGCACTGGCGTACTTCCGCGTGGTGGAGCCCGACGGGCGGGTGGTGGGCGGTGCCCATGCCTTTGCCCGGTTGTGGCAGCGGTTGCCTGGGTATCGCTGGCTGGGGGCCATCAGTCGGTACTCCGGGCTGGTGTGGCCCATGGAGGTAGTCTATCGCCTGGTGGCGGCCTGGCGTTTCCGTCGCCGGGCCGGGTGCGCGACTTGTGCGTAACACACAGTCTGCGGGAAGGCGGTCACATCCAGCGCCGGACCGAGCGCCGATATTCGTGGAATGCGTCACCGAAGCGCTGCTCCAGAGCGCGTTCCTCGGGAAGGATCTGGAACCACTGGATCAGTGTCACGAAAAGCGGGATCAGCAACACGGCGACGAGGTTGCCGAGGTAGAGGGCCCAGGCGATCAGCAGCAGCGCATCGGCCAGGTAAATGGGGTTGCGGCTCCAGCGGAACACGCCGTTGTCCACCAGGGATGAACTCTCCTCCGGACGCATGGGGTTGATGGTGGTGCGGTGGCGTCGCAACGCCCAGGCGGCAAGGCCCATGATCAGCAGTGCCACCACGGTGATCATCAGCACCAGCCAGCCGGCGCCGGGTATGGTCAGTGTGGCGTCGGGCAGTAGCCGTGCCGTCAGCCACATGGCCAGGCCGACAAGCAGCAGAACGACGGGTGGGGGCAGAAAGCGATGCACTGGCATGCTGACTCCGAATCGGTTAATCGATGGATGCCGGCAGGATCGCCGCCGCCATTAGCACCACCACGGCCAGGAGCAGTCGGCCGATGGTGGTCCATTGCTGCAGCTGGCGTTCCCGCGTCGTCATCCGGACCAGCAGCCGGTTGGCCCACTCCCGCACCGCGGGCCACGATGTCGCTGGCGTGGGCCACTGCCACCGCTCCCGAGGCCGGTGTCGATACCAATGATAACCCGCCATGGCGCCTGCCGTGGCAAGCAGGACCGGCCAGGTTGCCCCCCAGATGCCGCCGCCGGTGAGCGCCGCCGTTGCCGCAGGGGCTTCGTGGAACAGGAGCCATGGCAGCGTCGCCCCCAGGGCCATCAGTATTGCTGCCGGCAGAAACCGTTCCTGGGGTGCGAAGCGCGGGAGACTCAGCGCCATAGGGCGCGTGCACCAGAGAAGCCGGAGCATGAGCAGCGTGGTGGCCATGGTGCTCAGGTACAGCAGCGCGGTTATCCAGTCTACGATAGGGAGCGGCGCCAGGGCGTCCGTGGCCGCCGCCTTGGCCAGGGCGCCGCTGGTCAACGGAGCGCCCGCCAGGGCCAGTGCAGGCGGCCAGAGCAGTAGCCACCCCGCGGTGCCGCCGTTTCTGTCGGGGGCCGTGTTCAGGTCGGCACCCAGGAACAGGGCACCCTTGTTCAGACCATGGTGCACCACGAATACCGCCAGCCCCGTCCATGCCGCCGGCGTTACCTCCGCCGCCAGCTGCGTGGTGCCTGCCAGCATGGTGACCAGGCCCATCTGGCTGACACTGGACCAGGCCAGTATGGTCTTGGCGTCACTGCGGCACAGCCCCCGGAGGACACCGTAGAAGGCGGCGGCAAGGCCGATGATCACCAGCGCCAGCCCCAGGTCAGGGTAGGTAGCCGGGGCCGGTTCCGTGACGCGCCACCAGCCCAGCAGTCCGGCCTTGATCATGACGCCGCTGAGTACGGCGCTGGCGGCCGCCGGTGCCACCGGGTGCGCCCTCGGCAGCCAGGCGTGTAGCCCCAGGACACCGAGCTTGGTGGCAAAGCCAATGCCGAGCAGCGCCAGAGCCGCCCACGGTGCATCGCCGACATCCTGGAAACCGGGTGTGGTCCCCGGCTCGATGGTGGTCATCACCGTGGCCACGCCCGTGAACATGGCCGCTTCGCCCACCATCATCATTGCCAGGTAGAGACGCCCCGCGCCGCGGGCGGTCGGCGATCGCCGGTGGATGATCAGGCCGTAGGAGGCAAAGGTCATCACGGCCATGGCCGTGTAGTAGGTGAGCAGATCCTGCGCCAGGATCAGCGTCAGGCTGCCGGCCAGGGCCAGGAACCACGGCACGGCGAATGATCCCCGGAGCCCCGGCGGCTGACGGCCCGTGACGGCATGCCAGCCGGCGATGGCCCAGACAACGGCGGCGGGCAGCAGGAACACCCGGCCGGTGGCATCAAGGGCGAAGGTGATCCCGCCGATTCCTGCGGAAAGCCCCGGCATGGCCCCGCTCGTTGGTAGCAGCGTCAGCACCAGGGCAGGCAATGGCGCCAGGGGGAGCAGCACGGCGGCGGCACGGCGGGGCAGTACCGGGAACAGCATCAGTGCCAGCCAGGGTGCCAGCAAGGCGGCGAGCAGGGGTAACGGCCCTTGAAGGACTGCCAGTCCGGTCATGGTGTGCCGGCTCCACCGATCTGCAGCAGCGTGGCGAGCTGGGGCGCTGCCAGCCCCAGGCCCACTGCCGTGGAGGCCAGGGCGACGGCACTGCAGGGCAGCAGCGCCGGCAACGCGGTCTCGCCCTGCTCCTGGCCGGCCGCAGGGTCGGCGGCCACGTCGAAGATGCGGAACAGATAGGCGGCGGTGAGCAGGGTGCCCGCAACCATGAACACTGCCCACCACCAGGCCCCGTCCTGCAGGGCGGCCTGCAGCAGCCACAGCTTGCCGGTGAAACCGCTGCTGGGGGGCAGGCCGATCAGTGAGGCAGCGGCCAGCGCCATGGCGGGCCAGACGAGCGCCAGGCCGCGTTGGTCCCCTCCAAGGGCGGGAATCCGGTCATGTCCGCGAAACTGGATCATGCAGCCCGCCGCCAGGAACAGACCTGCCTTGGCCAGGCTGTGGGCCACGATCAGCACCAGGGCACCCTGCCAGGCGAGC
>SKYZ01000035.1 GCA_007127625.1 Aquisalimonas sp.
ACAAGAGATGGAACGTCGGGGCGATTACCTGCGTGTGCTGCAGACGATCCCCGGAGAGGAGGCGGTTCGACCACTCGAAGACAGTGAGTGCCCGTATCTGTAGCCGTATCCGAGCCCGGGGGCGGCACCACTCTGACGGGGCCAGCTACGGCTTCCAGCGGACCGCTGGCCCCTCAATGCCCCACAGCGCCGGCATCGGGGTTGTCGTAGTCCGCCAGCTTGTCCATGAGACGAGCCCCCTGACCCTCGGGATGCTCCACCGTGACCTCGGCGCCGTTGCGTCGGAGTTTACCGACCACGCGGTCTACCGCCCCCACGGCTGAACTGTCCCACAGAGTCGCACCGGTTAGGTCGATGGTGACGCGGGGAACGCCGGCAGCGTGGTCGAAACCGGCAAGAAAGTTGTCCACTGCCACGAAGAAGAGCACACCACGGACGTGGTAGGTGCGGTGCTGCCCGTCGTCGCTGTCCTGGTGCGTGACCTCGATCTGGCGCGCCAGCTTGCGCACGAAGAATACGGCGCTCAGCAGCACGCCGGCGAACACCCCCTTGGCCAGATCATGGGTCACCACCACGGTCACCACGGTCACGACAAGGACGAATGCATCGGTCTTCGGCATTTTCCGGAGCATGCCGAACGTACTCCAGTCAAAGGTACCGATGGCGACCATGATCATCACCGCGACCAGGGCCGGCATCGGAATCATGGAGACCAGATCCCCGAGCACCAGGATGAAGAACAGCAGATACAGGCCCGCCGCCAGGCTGGACAGACGCCCCAGGCCACCGGACTTCACGTTGATGATCGACTGACCGATCATGGCGCAGGCCGCCATCCCACCAAAGAACCCGGACACGATGTTGCCCACGCCTTGGCCGTTACACTCCTTGTTCTTCTTGCTCGGGGTGTCGGTAAGATCATCGACAATGGACGCGGTCAGCAGGGATTCCAGCAGCCCGACGATGGTCAGCGTCAGCGCCGTCGGCAGGATGATCTGCAGGGTTTCCAGCGTCAGTGGAACCGCGGGAATACCGAAAAGCGGCAGCCCGGATGGCAGCTCGCCCATGTCGCCAACGGTGTTGAAGGGGACGTTCAGGAAGTACGCGGCCCCCGTCAACGCGACAATGGCCACCAGAGCCGGCGGAATCGAGCGGTTGATGTACGGGAACAGATACAGAATGGCCAGCCCGGCGGCGACCATGATGTACGTGGGAATACCGTGCCCCACGAAATGCGGCACCTGCGCCATGAAAATCAGAATGGCCAGGGCGTTGACGAAGCCCTGCATGACCGTACGGGGGATGAACATCATGTACCGGGCCAGTTTCAGCCACCCGAACAGGATCTGCAGCACGCCGGTGAGAATGGTCGCGGCGAACAGGTACTCGACACCGTGTTCGGCCACCAGGGTGATCATCAGCAGAGCCATGGCCCCCGTGGCGGCGGAGATCATGCCCGGACGGCCACCCGTGAATGCGATCACCACGGCCATGCAGAACGATGCGTACAGGCCCACCTTGGGGTCGACCCCGGCGATGATCGAAAAGGCAATGGCCTCCGGGATCAGGGCCAAGGCCACCACCATCCCGGCGATGAGATCGCCGCGCACATTAAAAAACCAAGTGCGGCGCAGAGCAGCACCGTAACGTTTCATTCCATCAGGTAGCATCAAGTATCCCTTCCGCCGGGGCGGAATCACGATTCAGGGGGTACGGCTGAACGGCCGTGCGATATTCGGGCAATTGGCAGGAGTCAGGCGCGCATCGCGCCGGGAGAGGCTCCGGGTATCACGCCCCGGGGAAGGCTCGCGTTCGCCAACTGCGGTGAGCGGTGGACCATACGTGGTTTGTTGCACCGCCGCAAGCCGAGGGCGCCGGCGCATACGCAATGCCCCCGGCAACCATCGACCGTCATTCTGTCCAGGCCGTAGAATTCCGCTACCATGTCCGATCAGTCACCGACATGCTGGGGTTTCATGCTGCAACGTATTCTTGTACCGGTTAATTTCACAACCGCCTCAGCACGCGCGCTCGCGGTCACCAGGGATTACCACCCGCAGGCCACCATCCGCCTGCTCTACATCGTCAGTCCCAGCGACATCGCGACCGCCACCGCGAACCCGGCCATCAACCCGACCCATGCCCGGGATGAACGCTCCAAGGCAGAGCAGGAAGCTTTCAGGAAGCTGGAGACGTGGAAACGCGACGAAGAAGAGCTTGCCGTGGAGGTGGGAAGCGCCGCCGACAAGATCAGCGAACACGCGAAGAAGTGGGGCGCGGACCTGATCGCCATGGGCACACGGAGCCGCACCGGTTTGCAGCAGTTCCTCCACGGCTCGGCCACCGAGTGGCTCGTCCGCAACGCCGATCAGCCGATCCTGGTCGTCCATGACGTGGATCTGGCCGAGGACCAGAAGCAGCACCTGCCGCCCATGGGCTAGGGGCGAGCCGTATGACCGGAGACCGGGACATGCTGAGCAACGACGATCTCCACGAGTTCAGGCAACGGCTGGAACAGGATCTCGCCGCGCTGGAAGGCGATGCCGAAACGCGCAAAGCCGGCACCGAGACCGTAGAGCTGGACCAGACCCGCACCGGGCGCCTGTCACGCATGGATGCCCTGCAGGGGCAGGCCATGGCGAAGGCCACCGAGGCGCGGGCATTGCGCCGGATGGAGCGCATCCGCGCGGCACTGCGCCGCATCGATGAGGGCACGTACGGGGACTGCGCTCGCTGTGAGGAGCCGATCGCCGTCGGGCGCCTGCAGGCCGACCCTGCGACGCTGGTTTGCATCGCCTGCGCGGAGCGATCCGAACAGCGCTGAGTCAGCGGTTTTCTCGTCGACAGGACTAATGAGCTTGAATCATTCAAGGCGTTCCAGAATACCGGAGCCGGTCGAGCGTGTACTCAGAGACACGCACCAGTACACCGAGATCGTGACCAGGTCCGCAGCCATAGCGGTGATCGCCCTCCTGTTCATGTTCGTTGCCATCCTGGTCTATCAGACCGGCGGCACACAGACGGCTTATCTGCATCTGGCATACCTCCCCATCCTCATTGCTGCCAGCGCCTTCGGTGTGACAGGAGGCGTTGCGGCTGCGTCGGTGGCCGGCCTCGGTGTCGTCGGGCCGTTGATGCCGCTCGACACCGTCACCGGCGAGTCGCAGCCCGTCATGAGCTGGCTCTTCCGCCTGGGGTTCTTCCTGCTCATCGGCATCGCAGCGGGTATCGTCGTCGGACGGCTGAGTCAGCAGCTGAAGCGCATTCGCGCCGCCAGTTTGTGGCACCCGGTCTCGGAGCTGCCCACCCAACTCGCCATGGAACACATCATCGACGGCGTCCTGCGTAGGTCGAGGCGAGACGCGCCCCAGGGGCTCATCGTTGTCGACGTCAAGAACGCCGAGCAGATTTTCAACACCCTCGGCCCCGAGATCTCGCAGCATATCCCGGCCGCCATTGCCGAGCGCCTGCGGTCGTGGCTAGCGGCCTCCTCGCAGATCTACCACATTCACGCAGGCAAGCTCGCGATCCTGGCGAGCGGCTCGACAGCGTCGCTCGGGGGAGAGGCGGAACAGGCCCTCGATGGACTCGCGCAGCCCGTAACGATCAACGGGGTCCCCGTCTATCTTGACGCCGTCGCCGGGTTAGCCTCGTTCCGGGACGACGAGGACGGCGCCCGCACTGTCCTGCAAAGAGCCAATGTCGCCGTGGCGGGGGCACGCAGCGACGGGCGCATGCTCGCTGACTACGACGAGATCTGGATGCCGGACAAGGAGCGAGCCGTTCGCCTCCTCGGTGACGCGCCAGAGGCGTTCGAGCAAGACCAGTTCGTGCTCGTCTACCAGCCCCAGATACGCATCTCCGATGGCCGCGTTGTTGGCACGGAGGCCCTGGTGCGCTGGCACCATCCGACGCTTGGCCTGCTCTCCCCCGGGGAATTCATCCCCTTGCTCGAGGAGACGGCGCTCATCAACCGCCTCACTTTCACAGTGGCGCGTGCAGCCATCCGTCAGGCGGCCCAGTGGCAACGTGAGGGCCTTGCTATGCCAATCGCGTTCAACATCTCGCCACGCAACATGGACGATGACCGGCTCACCGACATCATCCTGGACGAGATCCGTGAGGCACAGGTCGGCCCCGACGCCATCGAACTGGAGATCACCGAATCCGCCATCATTCACGATGCCGGACGCGTCCGGGAACGACTGGCGGCACTAAAAGCCGCAGGTGTGGCTGTTGCCATGGACGACTTCGGTGACGGTTACACGTCCATCCGACATCTGACCGAACTCCCCATCGACAAGCTCAAGATCGACCGCAGCCTCGTCAGCCACGCGCACCACGACGCACAGTACGGCAGCATCGTCGCCACCATCATCCACCTGGCCCGCAACCTTGGTCTGAAGACGGTCGCGGAGGGCGTTGAAGGCCGCGAGACGGAAACCTTCCTGATCGCAGAAGGCTGCGATGTCGCCCAGGGCTTCTACTACAGCAAACCCGTGAGCGCAGACGAACTGGTGGATTTCGCCAGGCAACCCGGCAGGAATCGGATCTCGGCCGGCGGAACGCCAACCCCTTCACGACAGCCCGACGAATGACACTCAAGCTGACCGATGGTGATCCTTGACCCCGCGCACCCATCGTTCAGGGTTTTGTGATCACGTCTCTATACCTTGGTTTAAGCCACCTGTAGCATTGCACCCCTAAGCATTAACCACTAGGCGTCTTAGGGGGGTTGCTCCATTGAACACCCGCCAGAAACCGACATCCATTCTCGTGGTCGATGACTTCGCCCCCATGCGCAAGACCGTGCGCGACAACCTCAAGGCCATGGGGTACAAGGACATCATCCTGGCCGAGAACGGGGTGGAGGCGAGCAAGCACCTGGACACCAACGCCATCGACCTGGTCATTTCGGACTGGAACATGCCAAAGATGGACGGGCTCGAGTTGCTGCGTTACATCCGCAGCACGCCGCGACTACGGGCGACCCCGGTCATGCTGGTCACCGCCGAAGGCGATCGCACGGCGGTGACCAAGGCGATTCAGGAGGGGGTGAATCAGTTCCTGATCAAGCCGTTCACGCAGGCGACGTTACAGGAGAAGATCAACCGCATGTCCGCCGGGGCGGCGCGAGGAGGCGCAGCATCCCGTGGTCCTCCTTCCCCGCTGCGGGAAGGCGACCACACGCCGCGGATCACGTTCCGCCCGGAGGGCGCAAGCGTTCTGGTGGTCGATGATGTGGCCACGAATATCGATGTCATCTCGGGGATCCTGAAAGACAGTTACCGTGTGAAGGCTGCCACTGGCGGGCAAAAGGCGTTGCAGATTGCAAAGACGTCCCCTCAGCCAGACCTGATCCTTCTCGATGTCATGATGCCGGAGATGGACGGCTTCGAGGTCTGCAGACGGCTCAAGCAGGATGCCGAGACGGCACACATTCCTGTCATCTTCCTCACCGCCAAGGCCGAGGCCGCGGACGTCACCGCCGGCTTCGAGGCCGGTGGTGTCGACTACGTCATCAAGCCTGCCGAGCCCGCCGTCCTTGAAGCACGGGTGGCGACCCACATCCGGCTGAAGCAGGCCCGGGACGACATGCGCCACCACGTCGACACCATGGTGGAGAACGCACGCCTGCGTGAAGACGTGGAACGCATCACCCGGCACGACCTGAAGAATCCGGTTGCGGCCATTATCACGACTGCCGACGGACTGGCTCAGAACCCGGAGCAAAACCACGAGACGCGGGAGTCACTGGAGACTATCCGGGATTCGGGCTACGAAATCCTTGGCATGATCAACCGCTCGCTGGATCTCTACAAGATGGAGACCGGCACGTACACGGTGAAGGACGAACGCGTCGACGTGGTCGATGTGGTCAACCGGGTCGTCAAGGAGTCTCGCGGCAACGCCCGCAGTGAGGACAAAACCGTCGTCTTCGACACAACCGATCGCTGCTTCGCCCGGGGCGAGGAGACGCTGTGCCTGTCGCTGGTGCGCAATCTCCTCAAGAACGCCGTGGAAGCCGCACCCGCTGGCACTGAAATCCGTGTCGAGGTTGCGATGAAGGCGGAGGTGATGATTCGGATCCACAACCAGGGCGTGATTCCGCCTGCCATCCGCGAGACGTTCTTCGACAAGTACGCCACGGCGGGCAAGCCGGGCGGCACCGGGCTTGGCACCTATTCCGCCCGGCTAATGGCGCAGGTGCAGGGCGGCGAGATTGATTTCGTCAGCGACAAAACCAGCGGGACGACCCTGCATGTGACACTCCCGGCACATCCGGGCGGTCGTGCCAGCGCGTCCTGACTCCAGCGTGCAGCCGCCACTCAGCATCGTCACTTCCCGCGCTGGCCAAACGCCCGGCTCAAACACTCGGCTGCCTGGAGTGCCGCGTCGAAGTCATAGTGCTCGATGGCACGCAACACATCCTTGATCAGCGCCTCCTGGTCAGTGCCCTGCAACGGCACACTCAGCGCCTGCGCGATCTCCACCGCCTGTGTGTCGTTCTCGTGCAGTAACGTGATCAGCCGTGTGAACAACTCCGCGGGCGCCTCGCCACACCCGGTTCGGTCCAGCCCCTCATTGCTCGCGTTACCCAGGCCCAGTGCGTCGAGCTGCTCCATGATGGCAACCAATGCCGCCTCCACATCCTCCAGAGCGGCTTCGATGTACTCATCGACGGCGCCGTTGCGACACTGCTCCTCCAGCGTGGCCGCACAACGCTCAACGTCGACCGCGCCTACTGTTGCCGCAACACTCTTGAGATTGTGAGCCGCCCGCACCGCTGCTTCGTCCTCCCCGGACGCCCGGACCGCCCGGAATTCGGCGGGGAAATCGCGCCGGTGATCGCGAAACATCATCAGCATGCGCTTGTAGAGCGCCGGGTCGTTACGAACGTAGCGCAGCCCTTCACGGATATCCAGACCAGGGACGTCCGTTGGCAACGCTCCCTCCAGTGCTGTGGGCCCCGCACCCGGCGACAGGTCGCCATCAACACCCGAGCGTGTGACGTGTCGTGCCAGCGCCGCAAACAACGCGTCGGGATGCACCGGCTTGGTCACGTAGTCGTCCATGCCGGCGGCCAGCGCCCGCTCCCGATCCCCCGCCAGGGCGTTGGCCGTCATGGCGATCACCGGTAAGGTGCTAGAGATGTCCTCACGGATCATGCGGGCAGCCTGGTAGCCGTCCATCAACGGCATCTGGATGTCCATGAGCACGGCATCCACCTGGACCTCAGTGAGCATCGCGAGGGCTTCCCGGCCGTTTCCGGCCACACTCACGATCACACCAACGGATTGCAGGAGCCCCGTCGCCACCTCCTGATTCGCCTCGTTGTCTTCGACCAGGAGAACATGGCTTCCGAACAGGTTCCCCACCGCCTCGTCGGCCACCGACTGCTCGGTGGCAGCCGGCACAGTGCCGCCACTCAGCAGTGCCGTCTGGATGGCGTCGATCAGGTTCGACGGCGTCACGGGCTTGCTGATCTGGACGTCGCCACCACCTGCCGTGTCGTCTGCAATGGCCACGATCTCCTGACCGGTCACCGTAACCACTCCGGGCTCGCCGTAAGATTCCGGCGCCTGGCGAATCACCTGCACCGGATCCTCGTCGCAGACGGCCGCAACACGCGTATCCATCACCACGACGCTGACCGGATCTCCCGCCCGTTGCGCGTCCTCCAGTGCCTGCAGCGCCCCCGACGCGTCCCCGACATCGCGTACGTTGAGACCCAGATCGTGCAACAACTCGCTGGCGAGACCTCGAGCCGTCTCATGGGCATCCACGACCAACACTGACATCCCCACCACACCCTCGCTCGGGCGCAGAGGCTCCAGCGTGCTCTCCTGGGGAACACCCAACTCCACCGTGAAAAAGAAGGTGCTGCCCTGGCCATGTGTGCTCTCAAAGCTGATGGCCCCACCCATCATCTCGACCAGATGCTTGCAGATGGACAGCCCCAGCCCCGTGCCACCGTACTGCCGCGTCGTCGACGTATCCGCCTGGGTGAAGGGCCGGAACAGGCGCTCGGACTGCTCCGGGGTCATGCCAATACCCGTATCCCGGACGCTGAAGCGCAGGGTCACCGAGTGCTCGCTCTGGGCGAGCATGCGTGCGGAGACGACGATTTCGCCCTCGTCGGTGAACTTCACCGCATTGCTGCACAGGTTCACGAGAACCTGCTGCAACCGCAGGGGATCGCCCTCCAGTGTGCGCGGGATCTCCGGCGGCAGATCGAACAGCAGTTCCAGGCGCTTCTCCGAGGCCCGCATTCCGGCCAGACTGCCGAGATTCTCGAACAGCTCCTCCAGATGAAACGGCACCGACTCGACGTGCATCCGGCCGGCCTCGATCTTGGAGAAGTCGAGCACGTCGTTGATGATGCCGAGCAGCGACTGACCGGCGCGCTGCACCTTCTCGATGTAACCGCGCTGGCGCGGATCCAGATCGGTCTGCAGTGCCAGGTGCGAGAGCCCGATGATGGCGTTCATCGGCGTGCGGATCTCGTGGCTCATGTTGGCGAGGAAGTCAGACTTTGCCTGGTTGGCGGCTTCCGCGGCCTGACGGCCTTCCTTGAAGGCATCCAGCCGCGCATGGTGCTCCTGGCGTTCGCGGTCGAGCGTCGTCTCCGCCTGATCCCGTCCGACCCGCAGTTCCATGCACTCGGCGGTCAGGTCGGCGAACTCGCGCAGCAACGCCGCCTGATCATCGGTGAGCGGCTCCCGCGGCCGGGTGTCCATAAGGCACAACGTGCCAACATGAAACCCGTCGATCGTGCGCAGGGGCGCTCCGGCGTAAAAGCGCAGCGCCTGCGGGCCCGTGACAAAACGCTCCTCCCGGAAGCGCGGGTCGGCTGCAAGGTCCGGGACGACCAGGGCGTCGTCCTGGTGAATGGTGTACTGGCACACCGTGTGCTCGATGGGGCTCGCACTGCCCTGCTCGGCACCATGCGCCGCCTTGACCCACTGCCGCGTGTCGTCGAGCAGGTGCACGGTGACAATGGGTACCGCGAACAGGCGGCCACACAGAGCAGCAATACGATCGAACGCCACCTCGCGGGGCGTGTCGATGATATCCAGCCGCGCCAGTGCGTTGAGGCGATCGGACTCGGAATCGGCCATTGGCGCGTCTACCGCTCCTTGCTATTCACCCTGAATGCGCGCAACAAAGGCATCCCCGTCCAGCGGTCTGGCATAGCGATAACCCTGCCCGAAGCGATACCCATTCCCCCGCAGGAACGTCTCGTGCGCCTCGCTCTCGATGCCCTCGCCCAGTGCCTCGAGCCGCAGGGACCTGGCAAGCTCCACCAGGCTGGCAACGACGGCGGCACCCGGGCCATGCGGGCTGTCCGAGACAAAGACCCGATCGACCTTCAGGATGCTAAACGGCAGGTTGATGAGTCGGCTGAGTGAGGAGTGCCCCGTACCGAAATCATCCAGCGCCAGCGGGAACCCGACCTCGGTCAACGCATCCAGAAGCCCGGAGACCTCGTCGAAGCGCTCGATCAGCGCGCTCTCCGTAATTTCCAGTTTGATCTGGCGCGGATTCACACCGGCCGCGGTGGCCATCCCCGCCAGGCGTTCCGCCAGCCGCGGATCGTGGAGCTGCAATGGCGAGAGGTTCACCGACGTCCACAAATCCCGGCCGGTCGCCTCCTGCCAGTGCCGCAGCGCTTCACAGGCTGTCTCGAACACCCACAGCCCCATGGGATGGATCAGCCCCAGCTCCTCGGCCAGGGGGATGAACAGATCCGGCCCGATCATCGATCCATCGTCCTGCGGCCAGCGAATCAGCGCCTCGGCACCCACGCTACTGTAGTCGTTCTGGAGATCGACGATGGGCTGGTAGGCCAGGGCAAACTCACCACGGTCCACGGCCGTGCGCAGACGGCGCTCCAGTGACAGTTTGTGGCGGTGCTTGCCACTCTCGCCACTGGCTCCCCACTGAATTATTCCGCGACCGGCAGCTCGGTGCTCGGCACTGGCTGATGCTTCATCGGCGGCATCGAGCAACCCGTATGCATCCACCCCGTCCCTGGGCGAGCGGACGACGCCGGCGGTAGCAGAGAGGTGAAAAGTGTCCCCGTCCACCGTGAAGGGTTCATCAACGCAGGCGACAACCTCCCGCGCCCGGGCGTCGGCCCAGGCTTCGAGGGTTGACTCGTCTGTGGATGTCACATCCGATGGGAACACCCGGGCGATGAGAAACGTGGTCTCGTCCAGTCGCGCCAGCAACTCGTCAGAATGACACGTCTCCTGAATCCGCTCCGCCATGTCCTGGAGGATCTGGTTGCTCACGGCACTCCCGTAGCCGCGTAGCACCTGTCCGAGACGCCCGAGACGCACCTTGATCATGGCGATCTCTGGCGGCGTCTCCATCTCGCTGCCGAGCAGTCGTTGCAGGTGCAGGAGTATCCCGCGGCGGCTCATCAGCCCCGTCAGGGCATCTTCCTCCACGGCGCGCAGCAGCGTGCGCCGCGCCTGATCCTGCGCGCTGCGAAGCTCCATGGTGTCCACCACCACCTCGGCCAACTGACACAGCAACCGCAACCCCTTGCCGTCCAGCGGCGGGCGGACCCGGCGATCCATCAGACAGAGCGTGCCGACGTTGTGCCCTTCACGGGTGCGCAGCGGGGCCCCCGCATAGAACCGCAACGCCTTCTCCCCGGTGACGAACTCGGCATCCCGGAATCGGGGGTCATCGGTGAGATCCGGGATCACCAGCACCTCATCGTCCCGGACGGTGTACTGACACACTGTCTCCTGCACCGGCGCCTCGCCCGCGTGCGCACTGTCGGTGGCCGCCTTGACCCACTGCCGCTCGTCGTCGAGCAGATGGATGGTGGCGATGGGAACATCGAAAAGGGTGCTTGCAAGGCGCGTGATCGCGTCGAAGGCCTCTTCGGGCTCGCTGTCCAGGATATCCAGCCGGTACAACGCTTCCAGCCGGGCGGGATCGTTCAGATAGTCGCTCGCTTTTGGCGCCAGGTTGCTCATCACACGTTGGCCTCTGGGAACGGAATCGAGAGGCACGTCCTGCGCCCTTACTCCACTGACTGAACTATCGGTCATCAGACAAACCCATGTCTAGTCAATTACCCTTAGCCCGTGACTGCCATCACAGAATTAACCCCGAACACAATCCAACTATTGCATAACGATTTAGGGTCAACGTATAAATATCTAAACCGTTTCACCGGCACCGACGTATAGGCCAACTTTGGCGAAACACTCTGGTGAAATGGGGATAACGTGACACTAAAAAGCCAGAAGCAACATCGGAGCGTGTCTCTGGTTTGAGTGGTTAGAGGGCTACCCACGGATTGCGGCCCCTTGCGTGACAAGGGACTCAACAGCATGAACGAGCGACGGCTTCAATGTCGCTCCCGGGGACTCTAATGACTTGCACTCGGTCCGGAACCGTTGGAGACACTGACACACCAAGTGCGGCCAGTCCTTTTGGCCTCTCCGCTTTCATCGAAAGGCTCGACGCCAGCGTAGTGATTGTTGATGCGCACAGGCGCGTGCGCTATGCCAATCCGGCGAGTGAGCGAATGACCGGGGTCGAGCCCGCTGCCATCATCAACCGCCGCATCGACGCCCCGTCAGCGCCCGCAATGCCGCACTTTCCCCTTTCAGCAGTCGAGGAGTGTCTCGCACGCGGGGGATCCATGTCGTTCGAATACCATGACGCGCTTGCCGGAGCGCCGCTATCCGCACATGTAGCCGCGATACCTGACGGTGCCGGCATCATGACCTCGGGCACCGGCCAGGGCGTGCCGGCCACGCATGACTCAACCCCGGTCTACGACACGCGTGCGCGTGATCACGAAGAGGTTGTCACCGCCAACGAGGAGAAGGCGTCTTGGTTGTCGCGCATGAACCACGAGCTGCTCACACCCCTGCACGGCCTGCTGGGCTTTTCGGAACTGCTGGCATCCGACCCCGAGAACCGGCTCTCCGCCCAGCAGACCGAGGAACTGCGCCAGATCCAGAATGCGGGACAGAGGCTGCTGCGACTCATCAAGGACGGGCTCGAGCTGGCACGCGCTGACTCGGCGCGCATCGAGCTTCGCAACGAGG
>SKYZ01000251.1 GCA_007127625.1 Aquisalimonas sp.
AGCGGACATGAAAGCATCCCCCAGCCAGCCAGGCTCCTCCAACATTTCACTACTCCTCGAACCAACCGGAGATCCAGGAGAAAACGTTCCCGCCGACTCCGTCCCCAAGATAACCAGCGCCAGCACCAATAGCGATTCCGCTGGCAATGATGCCTACCCAACCTATCGGAGTGATCGCAATTCCAAGCATGACCGCTCCAGCCCCGAGTCCATTTACTGCTACTTTGCCGGCCAGCCTCGTCGCATCCTATCGAGTCGGCGACGAACAGCCGTGGATCCGCTTTCCGTCCTGCGCTGCGGTGGGCGAGGGTGAGGCCGCGCTCGGCGTTACTGAGAGCATTGCCCCGGTTCTTGTACCGGTTGGCGTGCGGGACGGCGCGGTCCGTTTCCGCGCGGAAACGCTGGTCCGGGTCCTGGTACGCCTCGCGCACCGCGCCCTCCAGTTGGTTTCTGTTGTGCGCGACGCCCCGCCCCTGGGTGTGACGGTGCGCTCCGCGGGCCTCGAACTCCCGCAGTTCCACAAGCGCCGCCTGGTAGCGGTGGAGCGCCTGCTGGAAGCCGGTCAGCCGGGTGTCGACGGCAGTCCCGCGATCTTCTGGACGGCGCTTTGCTCGGCTCGGTCCGTCGGCGTTGATGCAATAGGCAGTGTTGCGGTGGACAACCCGAAGATTGCCGGCGCTGTTGCTGCGCCAGAAGGCCTTGAACGCTTCACGATCGTCGCCCATCAGATGGCGGGCCTCGAAGGGGTCCCTGGCAAAGTCGACGCTCGGCATGGACTCACTCCCTAAGTCATTGCCTTGATTCGCAGGATTGTGAACACTTTGGCCGTCACAGAGGCAGAGACGGCGCAGCGACGAACGGCATGAGCGACCGGGTGCGGAGGGCAGAGGGAAACCGGAACGGTAGGGTGCAGTCCCTTTGCACGCAGCACGTCAAATCCGTTTGCCGTTCAGGCGTTGAAATTCTAGCCGCTGGCGGAACCAGCCCGCAAGAGTCAGGCCCGCCACGACGGTGCTTTCAGCGCTTACTCACAGGAGGATCATGGATGCACCGCATTGACCGACTCACCGGCACCATCCGGCTCCTGCTGAACGGCCAGGCGGTCACGGCCGCGCGCCACCGGCCAAGAATGGACAACGTCTGATGGACATCACTGCCTTCCCGCTTACATCGGACCGGTGGCGGGATCTCGAGGCGATCTTCGAGGCCAGGGGTTGCTCCATGGCCCGCGGTTGCTGGTGCATGTACTTCCGTGAAACCGGCAAGCTCAATCTGCCCGAGGGCATGAAACCACCCGCATTCCGCAAGCAGCAAATGCAGGCACTTGTTGCCGCTGGGCCGCCGCCGGGGCTCCTCGGTTATCAGGGCAGGGAACCGGTGGGCTGGGTCGCCTTTGCCGACCGGGCGCACTACCCGAAACTACAGCGTTCACCGGTGGCGAGGCCGGTGGACGATCAACCCGTCTGGTCCGTGACCTGTTTCGTCGTACCGTCCCGGTTCCGCCACCAGGGTGTCGCCACGGCATTGCTGCACGCGGCAATCGACTACGCCCGGGGGCAGGGTGTTCGCGTCCTTGAGGCCTACCCCGCGGACAAATCCGGCCCCACGGACGACAACTGGCTCTGGTACGGCCCGCTCGGAATGTATGAGAAGGCTGGTTTCGTGGAAGTCGCCCGCCGCCGACCGGAACGGCCGGTGGTGCGCCGGACCCTTGTCAAACACGACTGAAGATGTGCCGGATAATCTTCAGCGCACCGTCGCTCTCGCTCCAAAGCCAGCCGGTTACGCATATATCGTCACCCAAGGCGATCGTCTTGACGTACGTACCGAAAGACGTACGATTGGTGAAATGCTGAACACGCGAGAGGTGCGTCATGAGCGGAATCACAGCGACCGAGGCGCGCAGCAACCTTTATCGGCTGATTGATGAAACTGCCGAGTCTCACCAACCAATCGTGATCACGGGTAAGCGGAACAAGGCCGTTCTGGTGTCCGAGGAAGATTGGTCGGCGATCCAGGAAACGCTCTATCTGCTCTCTGTCCCGGGTATGCGTGAGTCTATTCGTGAGGGGATGGATACCCCTGTAGAGGAATGCGATGAGGAACTGGACTGGTGACATGGAAGTTGGTTTACACCAGGCAAGCCCAGACGGACGCCAAGAAACTGGACGCCAGTGGCCTCAAACCGAAAGCCCAGGAACTGCTGACACTGCTTGCGGAAGATACATGCCGCAAGCCGCCTCCGTTCGAGAAACTCGTTGGTGATCTTGCAGGGGCTTATTCACGCCGCATCAACATACAGCATCGCCTGGTGTACCAAGTGTTCGACGACGACCGAGTCGTCAAGGTTCTCCGGCTCTGGAGCCACTACGAATAAAGCATAACCTGTCCTTGCCGCGACGCTTCACCACACGCCTCACCCCATCGGCGTTACACGTAAGCTGAACCTAAGTGCGGGGCAACGCCCTGGCAATGGCTGCCTGGACCGCAGTTCGGCCCCAGTCAGTGATGGTCGGATCCCGGTGCAGCGTTGCCAGGTAGTTTGCCAGTTCCAGGGGCGCCCACAGCTCGAACGCGAATTGCCGTGGGTCCAGCGCCGGGTCCAGCTCGTTGAGTCCCTGGGCCGTGATGACCTGCTCTTCCATCAGCCCCAGCCAGGTCTTATGGCCGCTGGCGACGGCATCGTGGATCGGGCCGGTTTGTGCGTCGAACTCTGCCAGTACCTGGGCAAGAAAACAGCCACCAGGGAATACGCCACGCTCGACATACGAGAGGTAGGCCTTACACAGGCTCTCGAGGCGGGCTAGCCCCTCGGGGGCATCCAGCCCAGGGAGCAAGACTTCACGCTGAAAAACCTCTTCAGCTGCACGTAACGTCTCTTCCTGAAGCCGCTGCTTCGACCGGAAGTGCGCAAACACCCCGCTCTTGCTGACACCCAGTTCCCGTGCAAGGCGCCCGATGGTCAGGCTGCCCAGCCCCTCGATGGACGCCAGGCGCATGGCCGCATCGAGGATCTGGGCATGGGTCTGTTCCCCGTCCGAGCGTCGGCGGGAACCGCCTTCGTCGTGATTATCGTTCGTCATGCTTGACAAGATAGCACGATTGTCCTATCTATAGTGAAAAGATAGCACGAGCGTGCCATCTATGCGTTGCCAACGAATGCCGTCGGCATGCGACCAGGGTCGAAGGAGGAGGTGACCTATGACCGGCCTGTTCATCGAGACATTGGGCACGGGTACGCCCGTGGTCCTGGTGCACGGTTCTCTAGCTACCGGCGCGGAGGAGTGGGAGGCGCAGCAACCGCTTGCCGGGGAGGGCTACCAACTTGTTGTGTTCGACCGGCGGGGTTATGGCCGTAGCCCGGCAGCGGAGGGTGAAGACTTCCTGCGGGACGCCGACGACATCGTCGAGGTGATGGGCGAGGGTGCGCACCTCGTCGGCCATTCCTATGGCGGACTGGGCGCAATGTTGGCTGCAGCCCGCCGTCCCGAAGCGACACTCTCGCTGGCCCTCCTTGAGCCCCCTGCGTTTTCGCTGGCACGGCACAATGGCGCGGCGCAGGCACTCGTCGAGGCGACCCGGGACGTCTGGGATCAGGACCTGCCGGATGGTGAGTGGGTGATGCACTTCTGCCGGGCTGTGGGCACTGATCCGGAGACCCTGCCCCCCGGGATCCTTGATGAGCTTGTGCCGATGGTCCCGATACTTCGCCGGGGACGGCCGACCTGGGAGGCGGAACTCCCGCTCGCCGAACTGATGGCAGCCGGCTTCCCCAAGCTCGTCGTCACCGGGGGCCATAGCGCAGGGTTCGACGCGATCTGTGACGAGTTGGCGAGCAGGATTGGCGCGGCGAGGAGGACAGTGGCAGGCGCTGGCCACGAGATCCAGTTCACCGGTGAGCCCATCAACGAGGTGCTGCGGCAGCTTTGGGGCCAGGGGAACGCTGAATTCGCCTTTGCCTCTGCGGGCCCTGGCGGCACCGTGGCACTGCGGCGTTCGCAGTGAATGGCCGCAGCCCTTCACAAGAACGTCAACGCAGTCCAGAGCGCTGCGACCGGTTTCCCGCTGCTGATGTTGCCCGCGTGGAGTGTGCGTATTCATGGAGCCAGCCTCAGGGCGTTGCCGGTGCCTGACGATTCGAGTTGACCGCGCAGCTCACCGGTGGTGAGCTGCCGGAACAGCTGGTGCGCCGTGCGAACCGGTAGGCCGCCAACGATACGCCCGCTGTGTCGCGGGCTTTGAGTCAGGGGAGTCCAGGTGTCTGAATACATTTCAAGAGTCGTCTGGAGGCGGGGTAACCAGAACTTCCTGGATGATCAGTTCAGCCGCGGCCATGTCTGGCAGTTTGACGGTGGCGCCGAGGTGCCGGCCTCATCATCTCCCCATGTGCTGCCGGTACCGTATTCCGTGGCCGAGAACGTCGATCCCGAGGAAGCGTTCGTGGCCGCGCTTTCCAGTTGCCATATGCTGTTTTTCCTCTCGATCGCGGCAAGGCGGGGGGTCACCGTTGACGAGTATCTGGACGAAGCGGTCGGGATCATGGCGAAGGGCGAGGATGGAAAACTGGCCATGACCCGGGTGACACTTCGGCCCCGGGTGGTCTTCCCGGGCGGGTGTGCGCCGACCCGGGAACAACTGGAGAGGATGCATGAGCGATCCCATGAGTTGTGTTTCATCGCCAATTCCGTCAAGACCGAAGTGATTACGGAGATCCGCGCATAGGGAAACGCTGAACAATTCGTCATTGCGAGGAGCGGAGCGACGAAGCAATCTCTTGATCCCTCGTCGTTGCTGGCGTTGTGGATTGCTTTGCTACGCTCGCAATGACGATGATTCGTTAATTCAGCGTTTCCTTGGCGCATGTGCAGAAATGGCCGTCGCGCACTTCCGCTTCTACGAGGAACTCAACGACTTTCTGCCGCCGGCGCAGCGCAAGGTGGCGTTCGCGCACTGCTTTCATCGCCGCGCGTCGGTGAAGGACATGATCGAGGCTTTGGGGGTGCCCCACGCGGAGGTGGAGCTCATCCTGGTCGATGGCGTGTCGGTGGGGTTCGACCATATCGTCCGTGACGGTGAGCGCATCGCCGTCTATCCGGTGTTCGAGGCCTTCGATATCAGCGAACACGTGAAGCTGCGGCCGAGCCCGCTACGGCTCAACCGTTTCGTCCTGGACGTACACCTGGGCAGGCTGGCCCGCTACCTGCGGCTGGCCGGTTTTGACTGCCTTTACAGGAACGATTACACGGACGCGGAACTGGCCCGCCTCTCCGCCGACGAGCACCGCATTCTGCTGACGCGGGACCGCTTGCTCCTGCGGCGGCGCATCGTCACCCACGGTTACTGCCTTCGCAGTGACCAGCCCATGGAGCAGCTGGAGGAGGTGTTCAACCGTTTCCAGCTCCACGACTGTGTCCGGCCCTTCAGCCGCTGCGCGCGGTGTAACGGGGAGCTGGCCGATGTCCCGAAGGCGGCGGTGGAGCATCGGCTCAAGCCGCTGACCCGGCGATACTATGCGTACTTCCGCGTATGTACCTCCTGCGATCGAGTGTACTGGCGCGGCAGCCATGTGGAGCGGATCCAGGCGCTGATCGATGGTTGCCGGCACGATGGCGCAGAGGCCGGTCCCGCGTCCCGTCGTTGACGTCCCGGTGCCGGCGTGCTGCTCTACCTCTGAGGCGGAGCCCCAAGCGCTGGCCGCGGCGGACCGCGCACAGACAGGCCTCGGGATCGATCTCCCTGGACGCTGGTGCTCCGGTCCCCGGCTGGCTGCAGGCCGTGCTGGCCACGCCTTGCCGCCAGGCGTTCAGCCCGTGCACGAGGCGGCGGAACCAGTGAACAGTTTGCTGGAACGGGAGCCGGGATAACGGGGCGACGGGGCTGCTGTTACATAAAACGAGGAGGTTCGAGCATGCAAGCGAGAGAGATCGACACCGGTACCGGCGACCTGCTGGCGGTGCTGGAAGCGGGCGTGTTGACGCTGACGCTGAACCGCCCGGACGCACGTAACGCCCTGTCCAGGCCGATGACAAAGGCGCTTGCCGAGCAGCTCTCGCAGGCGGAGTTCGACCGCGAAGTGAAATGCATTGTCCTTACCGGCGCCGGCAAGGCCTTCTGCGCCGGTGGCGATGTCAAGAGCATGGCGGCGCGTGGTGACGGAACCGTCGGTGACATGACCCTGGACGAGGCTATTCATCGTCAGCGGGACAACCAGCGGGCGACGGCCGGCAAGCTTTTCAAGCTGCCGAAGCCGACGCTGGCCGCGCTGCCGGGTCCGGCCGCCGGCGCCGGTCTCTCCCTGGCGCTCGCCTGCGATCTGCGCATCATGTCGAACAGCGCGTTCATGACCACGGCGTTTGCCCGCGTCGGATTCGCCGGCGATTACGGCGGGACCTACTTCCTGACCCAGCTCGTCGGCTCCGCGAAGGCGCGGGAGCTCTATTACCTTTCCGAGCGCGTGCGTGCCGAGGAGGCGCTGCATCTCGGACTGGCGAACTGGGTGTGCGAGCCCGAGGAGCTGGCGGAGCGAACGCGTGAGATTGCGGAGCGGCTCGCCGGCGGACCCACCGTGGCATATCGCTACATGAAGGAGAATCTCAACCGGGCAATGCACGGCGATGTTGACGAGTGCCTGGATCTGGAAGCCACCCATCACTTGCACTGCGGTCAGACGGAGGATCACCGGGAGGCCGCCAAGGCGTTCGCCGAGAAGCGCGAGCCCGTGTTCAAGGGGAGGTAAGCGCGTTGGGTGAATTCCTCAGGCTCAGGCAGGTCTGCCTGGTCGCACCGCGCCTGGAGCCGTTGGTCCGGGACCTTGAGGCGGTTCTGGGCGTGCCGGTGTGCCACCGGGACGAGAACGTCGCCCAGTATGGTCTGGAGAATGCGCTCTTTGCCATCGGTACGGGCTTTCTCGAGATCGTGGCGCCGATCCAGCCCGGAACCGCCGCCGAGCGCTTCATCGAGCGCTCCGGCGGCCGCGGCGGCTACATGGCGATCTTCGATTGCGCCGATCCCGAAGCCCGGGCGCGGCATGCGGAAGCGTTGGGAGTCCGGCGGGCCAACGTCATACAGCAGGATGGCTACCACAGCGTCCAGCTTCATCCCCGCGATTGTCGTGCGGCGATGATCGAGCTCGGGCACACCGCCGGCGGGGAGCGTCTCGATGGGCCCTACTGGCCGGCCGGTCCGGACTGGACGGCGAACGCAGACCCGGATCAGGCGTTCCTGGGGATAGAGTTGGAGAGTCCGGATCCCGACGGCTTGCTCCGCCACTGGGCCGGGATCCTGCAGCTGCCCGTGTCGGCCTCCGAGGGGCAGCCGTACCTGGCGGCCGGGGTAGCTCGTATCAAGGCGCGCCGGTCGGGTGACGATCGCGAGCGACTGGCCGCAGTCGACGTTCAGGTACAGGACGTGGCGCGGGCGGAGCGGGAGGCCGGCGCGCGGGGCTATTCCGTTGCGGCCGGTGCGTTCCCCTTCGGCGGTGTGACGCTCAGGCTTACGCACGTCGCCAAGCGCCCCGGCGACGCCGGATGACCCGGGCCATTCCTGAAAGCGCCTGCTATGCGCAGAGGCGGATTGCCAGGAGACGGGTACCGCCACAATGTACAACGTTCACAGGGAACTTGAACGGGTCTATCAGCAGCAGTCCCGGCGTATCCTCGCAACGCTCATCCGGATGCTCGGCGATCTCTCCCTGGCCGAGGAGGCCCTGCAGGAGGCGTTTGCCGACGCCGTACAGCAGTGGCCGGGTGAGGGTGTGCCGGACCATCGCGCCGCATGGCTGATCCGCACCGGACACCGCCGGGGCATTGATCATAGAGGAGGCGGAGCAGGCGGAGACGGTGTTCCGGCGCCTGCTGGATGGCGGCACACAGATCATGCCCTTCGAGCGGACCTTCTGGGCGCATCGTTTCGGCATGGTGACCGACCGCTTCGGCGTGAGCTGGATGATCAGCTGTGCGCTGGGACAGGGGAGCATGGCGACTCAGGAGAACGCGTCATGAAGTACGTGGCATTGGTCTACTACCAGGAAGGCATCATCAACGGGATGACCGAGGAGGAATGGCATGACCTCAACCAGGAGTGTGTGGCGGGCGTCGAGCGGTTGAGCGAACAGGGCAATTACGTGTCCGGCCAGCCTCTCCAGCCCGTGGAGACGGCTACCACCGTGCGGGTACGCGACGGCGAGATCATCGTCTCCGACGGGCCGTTTGCAGAGACCAAGGAACAGCTCGCCCGCTTCTACCTGCTCGAGGCGAAGGACCTGAACGAAGCACTACAACTGGCCAGCCGCATCCCGCCGGCGCGCTTTGGCAGTATCGAAGTGCGGCCGACCCGGGAATTGCCCCCAAGGGACTGAACAGGGAGAACGCTACGAGACCGTCATCTTCTCCTGGCTGGTGTGGCCGTCCCGCGCCGTGCGTGATCAGGCCATGCCCAGGATCATGGAAGCCCCGCGCCTGCAGCCTGACGTCAATCCCATGCCCTTCGATGGCAAGCGGCTGATCTACGGCGGTTGCGAGGTCGTGGTGGATGCTTAGGAAACGCTGAACGATTCCTGAGAGCGGTGGCGCGGGTTCTTCCCGTTGACGATCGGCTTCCCCCGTGGTGCTGTACTTCCGGATTCACTGACCTTTCCGGAAGGTGAGCGGCACACCGGTGTGGAGGAGTGAGCACTATGCCAGGCACCGGGCACGGCCCCGTTCGCGATCTGCAGCCCTGTCATAGCGCCGATGAGGCCGTGGCCCGGATCCGGCACATCTACGAGACAGCTGTTGAGCGCATCCGCGAGGCGCATCGGCGGTTCGTTGCCGGTCATCCGGGCGGCGAGGCCCGTGTGCACGCCTGCTATCCCTACGTGGGTATCGAAGTCACCGCAGAGCAGTTAGTCACCGATGCGCAGCCCACCTACGGATCACTGCGCAATCCGGGCGCCCATGGTACGACGGTGACCCGACCGGACATCTTCGGCGACTACTTCCTCGAGCAGCTTCAGCTGCTCATCGCGAACCACGGTGTGCCGGTGCAGGTGGGTGTCAGCGACCAGCCGATTCCGTTGCCCTTCGTCATCGAGGAGTCCACGGCGGACCTCGACCAGGAACGGGTGCGGCGGCTGAGTGAGGTATTTCATCTGCCCAATCTTGGCCTCATTGACGACAGCATTGCCAATGCCACGGGCCGCACACTGCCGGGACATCCATTCCCGCTGTCCCTGTTCACTGCCCAGCGGGTGGATATCGCCCTGCAGCGCCTGCACCACTACACGGGGACCGATCCGCGACACTTCCAGAGTTTCGTGCTGTTTACGAATTATCAGCGCTATGTAGATGATTTCTTGGTTTATGGCCGCGAGCAGGTGAACGCCGGGAACGGCTATCAGGCATTCGTGGAGCCCGGGGAGTGCATCACGGCAAGTCCCGCCTCCCGACGCTACATCAGCGGTGGCGAGACGCCCCGGCACATGCCGCCGATGCCGGCCTACCACCTGGTTCGCGAGGACGGACTGGGCGTCACACTGATCAATATCGGCATGGGCCCGTCCAACGCCAAGACCATCACCGATCACCTGGCGGTGCTGCGCCCGCATTGCTGGCTGATGGTTGGTCACTGCGGCGGTCTGCGCCGCTCACAGCAACTCGGGGATTACGTCCTGGCGCACGCGTACATCCGTGAGGATCACGTACTGGATCAGGATCTACCGCTGTGGGTGCCCATCCCCGCCATCGCCGAAATTCAGGTGGCACTGCAGGACGCTGTGGCGGGGGTTACCGGCCTGGACGGAACCGACATCAAGACCCGCCTGCGTACCGGCACCGTCGCCAGCACGGACAACCGGAACTGGGAATTTCGCTACGAAGAACTCTACGAACGCTTCAGCCAGTCCCGGGCCATCGCCGTGGATATGGAAAGTGCCACCATTGCGACCAACGGCTTCCGCCTGCGGGTACCGTACGGCACTTTGCTTTGCGTTTCGGACAAGCCCATGCACGGCGAGCTCAAGCTGCGCAGCATGGCGAACTCCTTCTACCGCACCCGGATCAACCAGCATCTGACCATCGGCCTTGAGACCCTGCGCATTATCGAGCAGTCCGGGATCGACGCACTGCATTCACGCAAGCTGCGCAGTTTCGATGAGCCGGCGTTTCGCTAGCTCGTTTTACTCATGGTTCCAAACCTCCTGTGACAAGTAAAGGAGACACCACAAAATGCTGGTTTTGCTGGAATACCTGGTCATCGCGTTCCTTGCCGTCTTCGTGATCGTCAACCCGCTGACCACTGCCTTCATGTTCGTGGCCATGCGGCCCAAGGCCTCGGACGAAGAGCGCCGTGCCATCGCGCTGCGTTCCACCAAGGTGGCCACTGCGCTGTTGGTGGCTTTCGCCCTGCTGGGCGGCACCATCTTCCAGTTGTTCGGGATCACTCTGGCAGCGTTCCGTATCGCCGGCGGGATCATCCTGTTCGGTATTGCCATTGGCATGATTCGCCATACGGCCGGAGACGAGCGCGAGAAAGCCGAAGAGGTCAAAACGGACCGGGCGACCATCACCAACGACATTTCGGTGATTCCCCTGGCCATCCCTTTCATGAGTGGTCCGGGCGCCATCGCCACGGTGATGATCCTCACCAGTGAGGCGCCCACCGTGTATCACACCGCGCTGGTTTTCCTGGCGGTGTTCGCCTGCATGGTGACCTGCTACTACGCCATGGTGCACTCGCAGTACATCGTCAAGTACCTGGGGGACACCGGCAAGGACATCATGTCCAAGATCTTTGGGCTGATTCTCGCCGTTCTTGCGGTGCAGTTCGTCATCAACGGCATGTCCGATGCGGTCACCGGCTTCATGCTCGATCGCGACCTGCTGGATGCCCAGGAGGTCTCCGACCCGCGTGAGCCGTGAACCTGTCATGGCACTCCATTCCGTGGGTTGTTGGTACGGTGCTCTTGCAAGGTGTGATGCCCCTGCAGCACTGTGATGATCTGCTCCCGCAACCACCGGTTGGCCGGGTCGTTGTCCACATTGGCGTGCCAGCACAGGTAGAGGTCCTGGGGCGGCATGTCCAGGGGAAACGGGGCCAGGGTGTAGGCGTCGTCGAGATTCAGCAGTTCGGCCAGTCGGCCGGGCATGGTCAGCAGCAGGTCCGTCTCCCGCACCACCCGCGAGGCGGCGAAGAAGTGCTGGCAGCGCAGGGTGACCTTGCGCTGCAGGCCGCGTCGTGCCAGTTCGAAATCCTCCAGCCCCGGGCCGGTGCGGCGGGAGGTCACCAGGATGTGCCGGTGGCGCAGGTAGGTGTCCAGGTCCAGCCCGTTGCCCAGGGCCGGATGATCCCGCCGGGCCATCACCACCAGGGGATCGGTGTTGATATGCACGTGGCGGATGTTCGGTGAACGCGGCAGCAGGGAGTCGGTGACCAGATCCAGGTCGCCGCTGAAGAGATCCGCTTCCATGTTGCGGCGCCGGAACGTGACCGTGGCGATTTCCAGCTCCGGCGCGCGTTCGCTGAGGCCGCGCAGAAGCCCGGGGAGCACGCGCAGCTCCAGGGCATCCCGACACCCCAGAGTGAACCTCTGCTCGGAGGCGGCCGGGTCGAAGCGTTTGGCCTCATTCAGGGTGAGTTCCATGGCACGCAGGTTCTGCCGCAACGGCTCGATCAGGTTGCGAGTGAACGGCGTCGGCACCATCGCGTGCCCTTCGCGCACGAATAGTGGATCCCCGAGCAGACCCCGCAGCCGCCCCAGAGCATGGCTCACTGCGGGCTGGGTGACGTTCAGGCGCTCACCGGCGCGGGTCAGCCCACCTTCGGTGTAGATGGCTTCCAGGACCACCAGCAGGTTCAGATCGATACGCGATAAATCCATGGTATTTATGTTAGCTCATAATAAACATTGATTTGACTGATTGGTGGTCCGGTCGCAAGCTCGTCGGCGAATCCCTCGAACAGCAACACCAACGGAGCACGACCATGGATTTTCGCCATTCCGCCAAGGTTCAGGAACTGCGCGAGAAACTACTCGCGTTCATGGATCAGCACATCTATCCCAACATTGCCGTGTACGAGCAGCAGTTGGAAGAGAACAAGGCGCAGG
>SKYZ01000053.1 GCA_007127625.1 Aquisalimonas sp.
CTCCTGGGACGACGCCGGCGAAGAGGCCGTGCGTAACTTCAAGAAGGGCGACGAAGTCGAGGCCGTGGTGCTGTCCGTGGATGCCGACCGCGAGCGTATCTCTCTGGGCGTCAAGCAGATGGAAGATGATCCCTTCTCCGCCTGGATGGCTGATCATCCCAAGGGCAGCATGGTCAATGGCACCGTCCGGGAAGTGGACGCCAAGGGTGCGGTCATCGACCTGGGCGATGGAGTCGAGGGGGTGCTGCGCGCCTCGGATATCGCCCGGGAACGGGTGGACGATGCACGCACCCATCTGAAGGAAGGCGACGAGGTCGAGGCCAAGTTCGTTGGTGTCGACCGCAAGAACCGCTCCATCAGCCTCTCCATCAAGGCAAAGGACTTCCAGGAAGAGACCAAGGCCGTGCAGGACTACAGTCGTGGCAGCGCCACCGCCGGCACCACCACGCTCGGCGATCTGCTCAAGGAGCAGATGGATAGCGGTAGCCAGGACGACTGAGGCGGCTCCAGTGTCCGGGTGACGGCGTAGCAGTTCGTCACCCGGATCTCTCCTGAAACGTTCCATTCATCGGTTTGCCGGCAGTGAAGCCCAGAGCCAGAGGGGCCTGCCCGAACCGCACGGAATCGTCTGGACACCAGAATGACGAAATCCGAACTGATCGAAGTCATTGCGACGAAGCAGCAGCACCTGGCCTACCGTGACGTCGAGGTGGCCGTGAAGACGCTGCTCGAGCACATGAGCGAGGCGTTGTCATCCGGGCACCGGATCGAGATCCGTGGCTTTGGCAGCTTCTCGCTGCATCATCGGCCACCTCGGATCGGGCGCAACCCGAAAACGGGTGAGCCCGTTGCCCTGCCGGCGAAGTATGTGCCACATTTTAAACCGGGGAAGGAGTTGCGGCAGCGTGTCAACGGCGAATAGCCACCGGCCTGCGCGCCGCAGCCGTGCTGGCCATCGCGGTGATCGTTCCTGGCGCCGCCGCGTGCGCCCTCATTTCGGCGGGAGATGAAGCCTTATGCGTCGGTTGCTCGGGTTGGCGGCAATTCTTCTCATCATCCTGTTCGGGTTGAGTTTCTCCCTTCTCAATGCCACGCGCGTGGATGTCGACTATTACTTCGGCGCCATCGGTATGCCCCTGTCACTGGCGCTGGTCGCGGCGCTGATCGTCGGTGCGGTGCTCGGTGTTCTCAGCGCGCTGGGCGTGGTGCTGGGCAAGCAGCGGGAACTGCGCCGTCTGCGTAAACGCGTACGCGACAGTGAAAAAGAGCTGAGTGAGCTGCGCCGCCTGCCCCTGAAGGACAACCACTAGGCCCTGGCATGCTGGAACTCTTCTGGCTCCTGCTCCCGGTTGCCGCCCTGTCCGGGTGGGTCATCGGGCGTCGCGGCCGCTCACCGGGCCAGCGCTCCGGGCCCGGTGAAGGGCTTCGGGGAGACTACTTCCAGGGTCTCAACTACCTGCTCAACGAACAGCCTGACAAGGCGATCGAGGTCTTCACGCGCATGGTGGAGGTGGATTCCGACACCGTGGAGACCCACATGGCGCTGGGCAATCTCTTCCGCCGTCGCGGCGAGGTGGACCGTGCCATTCGCATCCACCAGAATCTGATCGCGCGCCCCTCCCTGAATCGCGAACAGCGCACCCTGGCCCTGCTGGAACTGGGCGAGGATTACCTGCGGGCCGGGCTGCTTGACCGCGCCGAGAATCTCTTTCAGGAGGTGGTGGAGACTGGCACCTACGTCCCGCACGCCCTGACCCACCTGCTCGACATCTACCAGCAGGAGAAGGAGTGGGAAAACGCGATCCAGGTGGCCGCCCGGCTCGAGCAGCAGTCCGACCGCTCCATGGGGTCACGGATTGCCCAGTTCTACTGCGAGCAGGTGGAGGCGGCCTGGCGCCAGGGTGAGATCAATCATGCCCGCAACCTGCTCAAGCGTGCCCTGACGGCGGATCCGGACTGCGTGCGCGCCAGCATTCTGCAGGGCGACATGGAGCGCAGTGTGGGCAACTACAAGCAGGCGCTGAAGTGTTATCAGCGCGTGCGCGACCAGGATCGGGACTACCTTCCAGAAGTGCTGGTGGGCCTGCACGAGTGCTACACCCAGCTCGGACGTGCCGACGGCTTCCGGCAGTTCCTGGAAGCCGTACAGAGGGAATATGCCGGCGCCTCCGTGGTTCTCGCCCTGGCTGAGCGCATCCGGCACGATGACGGTGAGGACGCCGCCGCCCGTTACCTGGTGGACCAGCTACGTGCACGCCCCTCCGTGCGGGGACTGAACCGGCTGATCGAGCTGAATCTGGCGCGCTCCGGCCAGGCCGAAGGCGAGGACCTGGAAGTGCTGCGCGAGCTGTTTCATTCGTTGCTGCGGGACCGGCCGGGCTATGGCTGTCGGAACTGCGGCTTCCAGGCGCGGACCATGCACTGGCATTGCCCGAGCTGCCGCTCCTGGGCGACCATCAAACCAATCCACGGCGTCCAGGGGGAGTGAGAATGGCTGGCGCTCAGCCCTGGATCGTGGTGGCCCTGGACGTGGATTCCGGCGCCGCAGCCGAGGCCTTGGTGGCAGAGCTGGATCCGAACCTCTGCCGCGTGAAAGTGGGCAAGGAGCTGTTTACCCGCGCCGGGCCGGATTTGGTGCGGCGGCTGCAGGCTCAGGGGTTCAGCGTGTTCCTGGATCTCAAGTTCCACGACATCCCCAATACCGTGGCGGCGGCGTGCCGCGCGGCGGCGGACCTCGGTGTCTGGATGGTCAATGTTCACGCCCTGGGCGGTGCCCGTATGCTGGAAGCCGCACGCGAGGCGGTGGCCGGTTTTGGCTCCCGGCGGCCGCTGCTCACCGCCGTCACCGTGCTCACTAGCCATCAGCGCGAGGACCTGGCCGATGTCGGCCTTGATTACACGCCTGAAGCGCTGGTGGACAGACTCGCGCACCTGGCCCTGGAATCCGGCCTGGACGGTCTCGTGTGCTCCGCCAGGGAGGTGGAGGCACTGCGGGCGGCGCACGGGAGCGGGCCGGTCCTGGTTACTCCGGGGATCCGTCCTGCCGAGGCCGCCGCCGATGATCAGCGCCGGGTGGTGACGCCGGAGGAGGCCCGCCGCCTGGGCGCCGACTACCTGGTTATCGGCCGGCCCATCACCGGGGCGGCCTCGCCGCGCCGGGCGTTGGAGGGGATCGCCGCCGCCATCGCCTGACTTGCGACAGAGCAGGCTTCCAGCTACCCTTTCTTCGTCCCGGTGTACGCCGGGGCCGCGGGCGGAGGCCCGTGTTCCACCATCGCAAAAGGAGTTGATCATGTGGAAAGCGATTCGTCTCGTTCTTCTCTCCCTGTGCCTGTCCGTGGTTGCCAGCGGCGTCGCCCTGGCCGAGACCGTGGATATCAATGCGGCGGACGCACCCACCCTGGCGGAGCAGCTCACCGGTATCGGTGAAACGCGCGCCCGGGCGATCGTGGACTACCGCGAGAGCAACGGTGCATTTGCCAGCGTGGAGGCACTGACGGAGGTGGACGGTATTGGTACGGCCACCCTGGAGAACAATCGCGACCGCCTCACTGTCGGCGACAACTGAGCGTAGCGATTGCATGACGATCCTGTGCGCCCGCCTTATGGCGGGCGCTTTGATTGGGGTTCCCTTGCTCCCGGGTTGTGTCAGCTGTCCCGCGGTGCGGTTTCCTTCACCGAGTTGCGGCCGGCGTGATCCGCATGCCACGCCTCCAGGGAGGGCCGCCCCTGGGGCCAGTCGAACTCCGGGAAGCGAAACGCCAGGTAATCCAGGGCCACCATGGTGGCAATGGCACCCAGTTCTGGAAATGGCCCCGGCGGTGCCTTGTCCAAGGCGTCCAACGTCGAGGTCACGGCTCGCCTTCGGCGCTGCCCCAAAGCGGATTCATCGAAGGCCTCGCCGGCGATCTTGCGGCCCAGCAACATGTGTACGCCGGTGTCTATCAGTCCCATGGCAAGCCCTGCCTCGCTCATGTTGCGGCTGAAGCCGGTCTTGGGGAGCAGGGAATGACTCGGCCATTCCCTTTCCAGAAACCGAATCAGAAGCAGACACTCGGTCAGCACCGTCCCGTCATCGGCAACAAGGGTGGGCACCCGAACGAGCGGGTTGGCACGCACCAGTTCCGGCGCATCCTCCCACGGGTTCACCACATGATGCGTTACCGCATCGCTCTTCTCTTTCTCGATCAGGGCCATGCGCACGACCCGCGCATACGGGGAAGTCAGGCTGTAGTAGAGATCCATCGGCGGTTCTCCAGGCTCCGTAAGTGGACGGTGCGTTCCAGTATCGCCCATGTGCGACCCGGTTGCCCAACGGGTCAAGGGCTCCGGGAGTGTCACATAACCGTCATGGGGGTTTCACGTTGCTGTCAGATCATCCTCGCATACTCGCGCTCAGCCGGCTCGGACAAGAGCGGGTACAGGCACAACAAGACCCTTTGAGATGCAGCAATCTGGAGTCAACCAATGTTTCGTACAAGCCTGATCACCGTAACAGCGTCGGCGCTCGCGCTGGCGGCAGCGAACGTGAACGCCGACGAGGAAGTGCCGCTGGACGACGATCTGCCGTCCTACAGCAGCGTCTCCGGCATCTCCGGCAATCTCTCCAGCCAGGGCTCCGACACCCTGAACAACCTCATGCCCCTCTGGGCCGAGGCGTTCAATGATTTCTATCCCAACGTCAACATCCAGATCGAAGGCGCCGGCTCTTCCACGGCGCCGGCGGCACTGGCCGAGGGTACGGCCGACTTCGGCCCCATGAGCCGCCAGATGCGCGAGTCCGAGATAGAGTCGTTCGAGAATGCCCACGGCTACCCGCCGACGCTGGTGCGCACCGCCATCGACGTGCTCGCGGTCTACGTCAACCGGGACAATCCCATCGAGGGCATGTCTCTCCCGCAGGTGGACGCGGTGTTCTCGGAGACCCGCCGTTGCGGGTATGAAGAGGACATTACGACCTGGGGCCAGCTGGGTCTGGACGGGTCCTGGGAGAATCGCGACTTCACGTTGTACAGCCGTAACGCCGTCTCCGGCACCTACGGTTACTTCCGCGAACACGCTCTGTGCGACGGCGACTTCAAGGACGCCATCAACGAGCAGCCGGGATCCGCATCCGTGGTCCAGGGGGTCACGGAATCCCTGAACGGCATCGGCTACTCCGGTATCGGCTATCGGACGTCCGGCGTGCGAGCCATCCCCCTGAGTCAGGACGGGGATGACTACTACGAGCCCAACGCCGAGAACGCCGTCAGCGGCGACTACCCGCTGGCCAGGTTCCTGTACGTGTACGTGAACAAGGATCCGAACGAGGACCTGCCGCCCCTGCAGAGGGAATTCCTGCGCCTGGTGCTGTCCGCCGAAGGGCAGGATGTGACGGTGCGTGACGGCTTCATCCCTCTGCCGGAGAGTGCCGCATCCCGGGAGCGTAGCAACCTCGGCATCGAATAACGCCGACCAGTACGCCCCGCAGCTGTAACAACTGCCGGCCGACGGATGATCGGTCGGCAGTTGTTTATTCCACTGCTGTAACCACTCTTCATTTCCTGCTTGACACAGAAACGTCTTTTTCCTGTCACGCAGGTGTCATATTGGCGCCCTAGCATGCGCCCAGATCCTCACTGGCGGGCCTCTACCATGACCGATGCAGCGAGCACTGACAGGACGGGTTCGGCGTCAACCGGTCCGCGCTCCCATATGCCGTCAATCGAGCAGCGTCAACGCCTGCGGCGCTGGCGAGCCGTGAAAGACTGGGGTGGCAAGGGCACCATCGCTACCTTCGGCATCGGCGTCATCGCGACGCTGGTGTTGATGTTCGTGTATCTGTTTTCAGAAACCGCGCCGATTTTCGGCAGCGCCGAAATGGAGGCTGCCGGGCGCTATGACGCGCCGGGGGCTGACGGGGCAGCGACTCTGCACACAGCCATGGAGCGTTACCGTGAGGTCGCGGTGCGCTTTACCGACGACGCCCGCGCGGTATTCTTCCACCCGGCCACCGGCGAGGTGATCAGCGAAGAAGTACTGAATCGCCCCGAAGGCGTGAACGTTACCGACTTCGCCACCGGTGAGGCCCGCAGCCGACTGGCAGGATATGGCCTGGATGACGGCACGGCGATGTTCCTGCGTCATGACTACGATATCTCTTACCCCGGCGGCGAACGGACGATTGCGCCGAAGATCACCTATCCCGAGGGCGATGGTGAGCCGCTGGACGTGTTCGCCGAGGACGGTTACTCCCTCGACGTGATCGGGGTACAGCGCGGGCGCGACGGTACCGCGATCATTGCCGCAAACAACGAGCATGAGCAGCTTCGGGTCGTCCTGTTCGAGGAAGACGAGGATTTTCTCACCGGTGACGTGACCGTTGAGCGCAAGGTCTACGAGATGCCCTGGCCGGAGGAGGGTGTCGAGGTGACCCAGATTCTCATGGATACCACCATGCGGAATCTGTTTGTCGGTGGTGCCGACGGCCGGCTGCATTTTTACGACATCTCCAATCGCCGTAACCCGCGCCTGGTTGCCAGCGAACGCGCAATCGAGGGCGAGGATGCGGAGGTGACAAGCCTGGATTTCCTGCTGGGCGCCGTGTCCATCATCGCCGGCGGCTCCGATGGCTCCGTATCGCAGTGGTTCCTGGCGCAGAATGATCAGGGTCTACGACGGCTGACGAAGATCCGCTCATTCGAACCGCACAACGCTCCGGTCACCAGCATCGGTCCGGAGCATGCACGCAAGGGCTTCGCCACCGCCGCCGCCGACGGTAGCGTTCAGCTCCATTACGCGACCTCGCACAGGACTCTGGCGCGACTGAACCTGGGCGATGACATCGAAGTGGATTCCGTTTCCATGGCGCCGCGCCAGAACGGCATGCTGATTGTCGGCGAGGATGGCGGTTTCCGCTACTTGAACGTGAGGAATCCGCATCCGGAAATCTCCCTCAGCGCCCTGACGCAGAAGGTCTGGTACGAGGGGCGCAACAACCCTGCCTACGTGTGGCAGTCGTCATCGGCCACCCAGGAGTTCGAGCCCAAGTTCTCCATGGTGCCGCTCACCGTGGGCACCCTGAAAGCGGCCTTCTACGCCATGCTGTTCGCTGCCCCGCTGGCCATCCTGGCGGCAATTTACTCCGCCTATTTCATGGCCCCGCGCATGCGCACCGTGACCAAGCCCACCATCGAGATCATGGAGGCCCTGCCCACCGTGATCCTCGGCTTTCTGGCCGGGCTCTGGGCAGCGCCTTACTTCGAGAACAACCTGCCCGCGATCTTCAGCATTCTGTTGCTGACTCCGATCTCCTTCATCGTCGCAGCCTGGCTCTGGACGCGGGTGATTCCCGAGGGCGTCACCGGTCGCGTACCGGCCGGCTGGGAGGGTGCATTGCTCATCCCCGTGGTCCTGGCGGTGGGCTGGTTCGCCGTGACCATGAGCCCGTTCCTGGAGGTCTGGTTCTTCGGCGGTGACATGCGCCAGTGGCTCACGGATCAAGGCATCAACTACGATCAACGCAACGCGCTGGTGGTGGGGATGGCAATGGGCTTTGCAGTGATCCCGACCATCTACTCCATCTCCGAGGACGCCATCTTCAACGTGCCCAAGCATCTGACCCAGGGCGCACTGGCGCTGGGCGCGACACCCTGGCAGGCCATGGTCAGCGTGGTGCTCCTCACCGCCAGCCCGGGCATCTTCTCCGCGGTGATGATCGGCTTCGGCCGCGCTGTGGGCGAGACCATGATCGTCCTCATGGCCACAGGTAACAGTCCGGTGGTCAACTTCAACATCTTCGAGGGCATGCGCACCCTGTCGGCGAACATCGCCGTGGAGATGCCGGAAGCGGCCGTAGGCGGCACGCACTATCGCATTCTGTTCCTGGCGGCGCTGGTGCTGTTCCTCATGACCTTCGTTCTCAACACGCTTGCAGAAGTGGTGCGCCACCGTCTGCGCAAGAAATACAGCAGCCTCTGATAACGGGCCCGGGAGACCTTCATGCGTAACTGGTTCAATCGCGGCATCCCCTGGATCTGGCTGAACGCCGGGGCGGTAGCCGTCAGTCTGGTGCTCGTGCTGGGGCTGTTCGGTCATGTCGTCTTTACCGGGCTACAACACTTCTGGCCCAAGGACATCATCGCCTTCGACTATGCCGAACCCGGTCAAGATCCGGTCAGCGTCATGGGCGAGGTTGATCGCTCGGAGGTCCTCAGTGTTCGCGCGGCGGAGCGGCGCGGATTCGAGGTGGACGAGAGCGGCGACCTGATTACCCGTCACCGCATCAAGCGCGGCAATCGGGACATCACGGACCGGGATTTCACCTGGTATGTGCAGGAGAACATGTCCGAGTGGGAGTATCCCGAGGACGCTGTGCGGCTGGAGCGCCGTCAGTGGGGCGACTTCTACGGCTACCTGCGCGAGGTGCGCGTCGATGGCGAGGTGGTGGCCGAGGGCGACGCGGCCTGGGAGCGTTTCGACAGCCTGTTTGCGGACAATGTGCCGCGTATCGAGGAGATCGGCCGCATCGAGCGTGTGGAAATCGGCAACGTCAACGCCGAGATCGAGGAGCTGCGGTTGGCCCAGCGACGACTCCGGGCCAACGAGACGCTGTCGGAGCAGGAACGGCAGGAACGCGCCGAGGCCTTGCAGGAGGAGCGTAATCGCTGGGAAGACGAGTACGACGAGCTTGTCGAGCGTCGCAACGAACTTCTGGAGGAGATCGGACGCTATGACGCCGTGTTCGAGACGGTGGAAGGGCACCGGAAGACCATGCCTCTGGGTGATATCGTCAAGCCCAGCCGCCCCAACGCCATGAGCACTGCTGAAAAAGCAGTCTTCTACGTGGGTGAGTTCTGGGACTTTGTCTCCGGCTATCCACGCGAAGCCAATACCGAGGGCGGGATCCTGCCGGCCATTTTCGGAACCGTGTTCATGACTCTGGTCATGGCAGTGTTTGTCACGCCTTTCGGCGTGCTGGCGGCCATCTACATGCGCGAGTACGCCAAGCAGGGGCCGCTAATCCGCATGATCCGCATTTCGGTGAACAATCTGGCCGGGGTGCCGTCCATCGTATTCGGGGTCTTCGGGCTGGGCTTCTTCGTTTACTTCATGGGGGGCGGGATCGATCAGTTGTTTTACTCGGAACGCCTGCCATCGCCGACTTTTGGTAAGGGCGGCGTACTCTGGGCCTCCCTTACCCTTGCCCTGCTGACGCTGCCTGTCGTGATCGTCTCCACGGAAGAGGGCCTGGCGCGCATCCCTGGTTCCATCCGACAGGGTGCCCTGGCACTGGGGGCAACCAAGGGGGAGATGCTCTGGCGCACCGTGGTACCTCTGGCCACGCCGGCGATGATCACTGGGCTGATTCTGGCCGTCGCCCGGGCGGCGGGCGAGGTCGCGCCACTGATGCTGGTGGGTGTGGTAAAGCTGGCACCGGCCTTGCCGGTGGATGGCAACTTCCCGTTCCTCCACCTGGACCGCAGTTTCATGCACCTGGGCTTCCATATATACGACGTCGGTTTCCAGAGCCCCAATGTGGAGGCAGGACGGCCACTGGTCTATGCCACCGCGCTGATCCTGGTGATGGTGATCATCGTCCTGAACCTCACCGCGATCATGATCAGAAATCATTTGCGGGAGCGCTTCCGCGCCGAGAGCGACTAACGCGACTTTTGGAGCCGGCGGGCAACATCGCCGGCAGGGACGACCACCGAATCAGGCAGGATCGAGCCATGAGTGATACCGAAACCCGCGACACCGCCACCCACGCCGTTAGTTCGAACCGCGGTCGCAATGGCGGACAACGGCAGCTCAACATCCGCGACGAGGACATCTGCGTCGAGATCGATCAGCTCAAGCTCTGGTACGGCGACGACCAGGCGCTGAAGGGGATCGATCTGCAGATCCCACGCAACCGGGTGACTGCGTTCATCGGTCCGTCGGGCTGCGGCAAGTCGACACTGCTGCGCTGCATGAACCGCATGAACGATCTGATCGACAATTGCCGCATCGAAGGCGCCATTCGCATCGACGGCCAGGATATCCACGACCGCTCGGTGGATATTCCCGAGCTGCGGCGGCGGGTGGGGATGGTGTTCCAGAAGCCCAACCCCTTTCCCAAGTCCATCTACGAGAACGTGGCCTACGGGTTGCGTCTGCAGGGAGTGAAAAAGCGGCGCATCCTGGACGAAGTGGTGGAGAAGTCCCTGCGTCAGGCGGCACTGTGGGACGAGGTCAAGGATCGATTGAGCGAGAACGCATTTGGCCTCTCCGGCGGTCAGCAGCAGCGGCTGGTGATTGCCCGGGCGGTGGCCATCGAGCCCGAAGTGCTGCTGCTGGACGAGCCGGCATCGGCCCTGGATCCGTTGGCGACGCTGAAGATCGAGGAGCTGATCTTCGAGCTGAAGAAGCACTACACCATCGCCATCGTGACCCACAACATGCAGCAGGCGGCCCGGGTGTCGGACTACACGGCGTATCTTTACCTGGGTGAGCTCATGGAGTTCAACGACACGGACACGCTGTTCACGAATCCGTCGAAGAAGGCGACGGAAGACTACATCACCGGCCGGCACGGCTGACGCGCCGCGCCGCCATCAGGCCCCGAATGAGCCAAGGAGCGAGGGTCATGACCGACGATTCCATCGACGAGAACTTCTTCAAGCAACACATCTCCCATCAGTTCAACGAGGAACTGGAAGAGATCCACAGCCGGGTGCTGGCCATGGGCGGCCTGGTTGAACAGCAGCTCACGGACGCCGTTACCGCCATGGTAAACGGCGACAAGGAGCTGGCCCAGACAGTGGTGACCAGCGACTACAAGGTCAACTCCATGGAAGTGGAACTGGACGAGGAGTGCACCCACGTCCTGGTTCGGCGCCAGCCCACGGCCAGCGATCTGCGACTGGTCATGGCCGTGGTGAAGACCATCACCGATCTTGAACGCATCGGCGATGAAGCCGAGCGCATCGGCCGCATGGCGCTGCACCTGCTGGACGACGACCGCGCCGTAGCGCCCATGAAGGAAATGGGGGCGTTCGGCAATCACGTCCGCGACATGCTGCGAGGGTCCCTGGATGCGGTGGCGCGCATGGATGCCGAGGCCGCGGTGCGGGTGGCGCAGCAGGACATCCAGGCGGACAGCCAGTACGAGGCCCTCCTGCAGCGCCTGATGGACCAGATGATGAAAACGCCGGACAGTATCCCCCGGGTCATGGACATCGTCTGGTCGGCGCGCTCCATGGAGCGCATTGGCGATCGCGCCCGCAACATCTGCGAGTACGTGGTCTATTTCGTGCGCGGCAAGGACGTGCGCCACACCAGCTTCGACGAGATGGCCCGGGAGGCCACCGGGGATCGCGGTTGAGGTGGGCCTGGCAAACTCTGGCGGGTGTGTTCTTCCGTCCGCGGGTCGTCCTTCAAGAGTGGCGGGAGCGTGACCCCGCTGTCTGGCCGATGCTGTTGGGCTTCACCGTGCCCATGGTCGTGCTCAGTGTCCTCGCCGCCGGTGGAGCCCATGCCGTCATCCCCTCCGGCTTTCCGCCGGAGACCCGGCCCGACCCCGTCGGTTTCGCCGTCTACAGTGCGCTGACGCAACTGGTGGGGGTGCTGGGACTGGCCGCGGCCGCCCATTATCTCTGTGACCTGTTCCAGGGGCGGTCCGACTTCCACCGCGCCCTGGCGGCGGTGTCAGTGGCCCTGATCCCGGCCTGGCTGGGTAACGTGGTCGCCGCGCTGCCGTGGCCCTGGGGGCCACACCTGGCACTGGTCTGCGTAGCGTACAGCTTCGTCCTGCTCTATGGCGCCTTTGTGGTTGTGCTCGATATGCGTCCCGGCAACCGGGTTGGCCACTATGCCGCGAGTCTGGGGGCTGGGGCCCTGGTCATCTTCGCTTTCGGCTGGCAGGCGGTGAGTCTGATCCCCGGTGCCGCGCCGGCCACGCGGCTTGGGACTACCTGGCTGATCTGAGGTGCAAGCTATGTCATCGATCCGCAGAGACGGTCTTGCCGGCGCCCTGGCGTGCTGTCTCCTGGCGTCTCCGGTCCTGCATGCGGCGCCGCCGCAGTGGTCCGAGTCCGCGGCTGGGGAACGGGCA
>SKYZ01000314.1 GCA_007127625.1 Aquisalimonas sp.
GCATGATTCCGCAGTTCGGAATACAGTTTCGATCAGGGGAGCGTTGAACAATTCGCGCCTCTCCAGCAGAACAAACAACAGAACCTCAACGAGGAGGAGCAAATCATGAGAGCAAGAAGCATCAGACCACTTGCAGCGAGCGCCCTCGGCCTCGCCCTGGCGTGGACCGCCACGGCGGGTGCCGCCGACGACATCAACCTGCCCGGCAGCATCGCCATGACTGCCTACGGCACCGGCTCCGCCGGTTACACGCAGATGGCCGCCCTGGGCAACCATCTGCAGAACAACTACGGCACGTCGGTGCGCATTCTCCCCGGCGAGAACGACGTGGCGCGGATGACACCGCTGAAGACCGGTCGCGTGCCCCTGTGCTCCTGCGGCATCGCAAGCTTCTACGGCGCCGAAGGGGTATTCATGTTCTCGGGGCCCGACTGGGGGCCGCAGGACATTCGCGTCATCGCCACATCCCAGGCAAACTTCGGCCTCGGGCTGGCGGTAGCCGGCGACATCGACGTCGAGACCCCGGCCGACCTGGAAGGCAAACGTATCGCCTACATTCGGGGTGACGACGCCCTGAACATCGGCACCGAGGCGTTCCTCGCCTTCGGCGGGCTGTCCTGGGATGACGTGGAACGGGTGGAGTTTCCCGGCTACGGCCGCTCCTTCGAGGGCATCATCGGCAACCAGGCGGACGCCGCCTTTACCATGACCGTCGCGCCCCCGGCGCAGCAGCTCGCCGCCAGCCCGCGCGGCATCACCTGGCCGCACCTGGATCCCGACGACGGCGATGCGTGGGAGCGCTTCCAGGAAGTGGCGCCTTACTTCCAGCCGCACCGGGTGACGGTTGCCGCCGGCGGCCACGATGAGGACAACCCCTGGATCGGCGCCAGCTATCCCTACCCCATCCTGGTGGCCAACCGCGATGCCGACGAGGAAATGGTCCGCAACCTGCTGCGCGTGCTGATCGAGGACAACGACCAGTACAAGGATGCAGCCCCGGGGCTGGCCGGCTGGTCACTGGACAACCAGAACATGCAGTGGGTGATCCCGTTCCATGAGGCGGCGGTGGAGTATTACAAGGAAACCGGTCACTGGACCGACGACATGCAGGAGCATCAGGACATGCTGGTGCAGCGCCACCGCACCATCCGCATTGCCTGGGGCGATTACGTGTCCGACGATCCGCCGCGGGACGAGGACGCATTCAAGGAGGGCTGGATGGAAGCCCGCGCCGCCGCGCTGGAAGACATCGATATGGATCCGATCTTCCACTGAGCAAGGTCCTGGCCCGATGTGATACACAGCGGGCACCTGAGGGTGCCCGCTGCCGCGAACCGTTACACCTCATATAACCAGTACGGAGCGTCCCCGCAATGAGCACTCCGTCAGCGGAAACCCGGCCCCCCGATCCGGAACAGGTCTCCGGCATTCGCACGCTGCAGGGATTCTGGGCCTGGGTCCCGCGACTCGCAGCGCTGATCCTGACGCTGACAGCACTGGATTACCTGCTCAATCTGGGTTTTTTCACCGTCATTACCCGGGTGGAACCCCAGTTCTTCTACACCGTGGTCACGCTGATGCTGCCGCTGGTGTACATCCTCTGGCCCATGTGGCGCGGGGCGAGCCGCACGCACGTGCCCTGGTACGACGTGGCCCTGTTCCTGTTTGCCGCCGGCGTCTGCGGCTATTTCGTCTATAACGCCGAACAGATCCTCGACCGGGGCTGGGAATACGGCGCGCCGGACCATGCCATCTTCATGTCGTTCCTGTTCTGGGGGGTCATCCTGGAAGCGACGCGCCGTGCGGGTGGCCTCACCGTCGCCCTGATCGCCGCCGCGGCCAGCCTCTACCCGCTGGTCGCCGATGTCATGCCCGGCCCCATCCAGGGGTTCCCGGCAAGCGCGTCGGAAACCGCCATCTACCACGCCATGAGCCGCGAGAGCGTCATGGGCATCCCGCTGCAGGCGTTCGCCAACCTGGTGATCGGCTTCCTGCTCTTCGGGGTGGCCCTGCAGCACACCGGCGGTGGCAAGTTCTTCATCAACCTGGCCTTCGGACTGCTGGGGCACGTGCGCGGCGGACCCGCCAAGGTGGCCATCTTCTCCAGCGGGCTCATGGGCTCCATGAGTGGCAGCGTCATCACCAACGTCCTGACCACCGGCGTCCTTTCCATCCCGGCCATGCGCCGGGTCGGGTTCAGTCGCTCCTACGCCGGCGGTGTCGAGGCCTGCGCCTCCACCGGCGGGGTGCTGATGCCCCCGGTCATGGGTGCGACGGCGTTCATCATGGCCACGTTCCTGAACGTCCCCTACGGCCATATCGCGCTGGCGGCGGTGGTGCCCTCGGTACTGTACTTCCTGGGGCTGTTCATGCAGATCGACGCCTACGCCGCCCGCTACAAGCTCAAGGGGCTGCCGCGCGCGGAGTTGCCGTCGCTGAAACAGACCCTCAAGGAGGGCTGGTACTTCATCTTCGTGTTCGTGCTGCTGATCTGGATGCTGTTTTTCCTGCGGCGCGAGGCGATCGCCCCCTTCTACGCCACGGCGCTGCTGATTTTCATCAACCAGGTGCTGCCCTATCAGCGCTGGGGCTGGCAGGACGTGCTGAATTTCTTCTCCTCGGCGGCCAAGCTGTTCGCCGAACTGATCGCCATTCTCGCCGGTATCGGCCTGCTGATCGGCGCGCTGTCCATGACCGGGCTGTCCGGCACCATCGCCAACGACCTGATCTACCTCGCCGGCGGCAACATCCTCGTGCTGTTGCTCATGGGCGCGCTGACGAGCTTCATCATGGGCATCGGCATGACGGTCACGGCCGCGTATATCTTCCTGGCGGTGGCGCTGGCCCCGGCCCTGATCCAGGGCGGCGGCATGAACCCCATGGCGGTGCACCTGTTCATTCTCTACTGGGGCATGCTGAGCTTCATCACGCCACCGGTGGCGCTCGGCGCCTTCGCCGCCGCCACCATCGCCGGCTCCAAGGCCATGGAAACCGGCCTGCAGGCCATGCGGCTCGGCAGCGTGATCTACTTCATCCCGTTCCTGTTCGTGCTCAACCCGGCGCTGATCCTCCAGGGCTCGCTCCAGGAGATCGCGCTGGTCCTCACCCAGGCGCTGTTCGGCGTGCTGATCATCGCCAGCGCCATGCAGGGGTATCTGTTGTTCGTGGGTGATCTGGGTCGCTACGCGGTGCTGCAGTGGCCGATCCGGGGCATGCTGGTGGTCGGCGGCATGGCAATCGC
>SKYZ01000460.1 GCA_007127625.1 Aquisalimonas sp.
AGCGGTGGCGCCGGTTTAGGCCGCCGAATGGCCGCTCAGGGTCGGTGAGACCCCTTGCGCCCCTAAGCAAGCCGTCGGGATCAGGTAATCGTCATAGTCGACCCTCACCGGACACTCGACCATCACCGGGCGTCGGTCCGCTTTCGGAAACTGCCCACGACACCCGGCGAAGTCCAAAGCCTTGATGGATGTGTCCGTGCAAACGGGTTAGAACCCGTTTCTGGTTACTGTCCCCGGAATTCGGTAGCTACAGTTCCCGAAGCGCTTACTGCTGTACTGCCTTCTCGTACAATCCCGGGAACCGACCTTCCGGGTCGCACTCGCGCTTGAGTGACTGGTAGGTATCGCGGTCATACTCCGACCAGAAGGTCGCCTCGTCATAAGTGCTGCGCGAGTAAAGGCTTTTCTTGCCGCCGTGCTGGGCCACCAGTTCCTCGACTCGCGCGTTGTAGTGGCCGTCTGGCTTTCGGGAGCGGACCATATCCCAAAACCCGAAGTTGATGTAAGGCGTGTCGGTGCGTAGCTCGAACAAGGAAAAACGCCCGTCCGGTACGACGAACGGACATATCCACACCGGCCGAATACCGATTTCGGCTTCGAATTCGGCAAGAAACGCCGCGGCGTTGGCGATCGGGATGTCGACGTCCTGGATCACCGACTCGCTGCGTGAGCGGAGGCTGGCAAGCGCCTTGAGCGGCCAGTGGTGACTGGCGCGCATGATCTTCTGATAGGTGATGCTCGATAGGCGCTTGCGTCCGAGCATGAGCCGCACAGGCGTGAGGTGTGCCCCGACGTTATTGCTGCACCAGAACCAGTCGGTGTCCCAGCGCCACAGATAGTCGTGGATGGTCAGATAATCCTCGCGCCGTTCGCGCAGGCTGCGCCAGTACTGGTGCAGCCAGGTGTAGTCGCTCACTGATGTCCCCGCGGGTAGCGACTCGACGAAATGCGCACGGGTCAGTACGAAGCCCTCCGGGCCGAAGTACACGCCGTCCAGGTAGGCACAGCTCGGCCGGGCGCATTCTTCGCGAATCGCGGCAAACAGCGTCTCGGGATCGCTGTAGCGGGTGTGTTCGAGCCGCACGTACGGTGCGACCGGGATTAGCCCGATACGAACCCGAGTCGCGTAGCCGAGGCTGCCGTAGGAGTTGGGGAAGGCGTAGAACAGCTCGGGGTGCTGTTCGGGTGAGCAGGTCAGCACGCGAGCGTCGCCCACGAGCACGTCGAGTTCATGGGCCGTGTGATGCACCAGCCCGTAACGGAAGGCGCTTGACTCGATGCCGACGCCGGTCATCGCACCACCGACCGTGATGCTCTTGAGTTGTGGCACGATAGCGGGGGCGAGACCGCGCGGCAGAGTCGCATCGACCAGATCGGCGTAGGTTGTCATGCCCTCGACATCGGCAACCCGGGCGGCCGCGTCAACCTCGAGCACGTGATTAAACGAGGTCACGTCGAGTTCGGTGCCTTCCATCGTATTGCGGGGGCGAAACAGGTTGCTGGTGCGCTTGTGAAGGCGCACCAGCCCGCGGGAGTCAGCGAGGACTTTGCCCAGCGCTTGTACGCGCGCACGGTGGGCGGTCCACTCGGCGGTGCTGCTCATTGCTCAGCGCACCGGCACATAACGCGCCACATCACCCTGGCTGAGCACTATCTGCCACAGGTTGAGACCACGCGACCGGAACGCGCCGGCCGAACTGTTCAGGTAGTAGCGCCACATGCGGTAGAAGCGCTCATCGAGGCCTTCTTGCTCTTTCAACTCCGGCCACGCGGCCAGGAAGTTCGCCTCCCAGGCCTTCAGAGTGCGGTCGTAATCCGGGCCGAAGTTATGCCAGTCCTCGAGCACAAACAGGCCTTCCTTGCCACGCGTGAGCTGGGCTTCCGAGGGGATCACGCCGCCCGGGAAGATGTACTTAGTGATCCACGGATCGGCCATCGTCCGACTGTTGTTGCGACCGATAGTGTGGACGAGGGCCAGGCCGCCCGCCTTCAGGCGCGACTTAATCAGGTCGAAAAAGCCTCGGTAGTTTTTCGGTCCGACGTGTTCCATTAGCCCAATGCTCACCACCCGGTCGAACGGCGCCGGTTCTTTAGCCGCTTCCCGGTAGTCCCGCTGCCGGATTTCGACGGGCAGACCGTCGCACAGACTGCGCGCATACTCGACCTGCTGACTGCTGATATTGTAGGTGACGACCTCACACCCGTGCTCCTCGGCCAGGTACCGGGAAAGCTCGCCGAATCCGCCGCCGAGCTCCAGCACGCGCATGCCCGGCTCGAGGTGCAACTTGCGGGCAATCAGCGCCAGCTTGGCGCGCTGCGCCTCGTCCAGCGTCGCCTCCCGCCCATTGGGCCCGTAGTAGGCGCAAGTGTATTGCATGGTTGGCCCAAGCATGGCCTCGTAAAGACGATTCGAGAGATCGTAGTGCTGTTCGGCGACCTGTCGCGAACGCCGGCGATTCTGCAGGTTGCCAATCCGGCTCAACAGTACCCGGCGAAGCATCGACAGTGTTCGGAACTCCCCATCAAATCGCGCCCGAAGCACGCGGGCGAAGAATTCATCCAGTCGCTCGACATCCCACCAGCCGTCCATGTAGGCCTCACCCGCGCCGACCGTGCCCTCGGCCAGCACACGTTGATAGACCCGCTCGTCGTGGACCTGCAAGTCCCAGGGCCGTGTACCGTCGATCTCGATGTCGGCGGCGCGCAGCAGCGTTGTGACTTTCTCTTTCGCTGACATGATTCTTCTCGCTGCCGCTTGTGGTTAAACCCTGGCCGGTTCGGGGCTCGCCGAGACTCCTTGGCGGGGGCAATCAGATAAGAGATCAATTGGCTCTTCTCTCCCCCTCCGTGGGCGGCTGCTCAGGTGCGGTGATCCGCGTATCTTCCCAAATGTGTGGAAAGCGACTTGGCATATGTGGGCGGTTTTCGCAATCTCCGGTTCCAACTCTACCATGGCAATAAGGTCTCCGGCCCCGCCGGCAGGCCGATACGCCCTATCGTCGCCGGCGCTCACTGAACGGCTACTCGGGATATCATGGTTGGGTTCGGTGATGGCCCAATGGGACGGTCGCAGCGCTCTGGGTTGCTGAGCCACGACAGCGCAACCGCGGGCGCACGAGGGCAGGCGTGAGCGCTCGGCAACGGCAGGGCGCAGACAATTTTCCGTCGCCAGTCTGCCACACTGGGGTCAAGGCTTTGGCAAGGAGCAACGGTCTAGATGGTCTCAGC
>SKYZ01000074.1 GCA_007127625.1 Aquisalimonas sp.
AGCGCGCCGCGACCTTGGCCAGCGGCACGCCGGTGGCCTTGGAGACGAAGGGCACGGTGCGCGAGGCGCGCGGGTTGACCTCCAGGATGTAGACGGCGTCCCCCTTGATGGCGAACTGGGCGTTCATGAGCCCCACCACGTTCAGGCCGCGGGCGAGCTGGCGCACCTGCTCCCGCAGCCGGTCCTGGATCGCCTGGGACAGGGTGTACGGGGGCAGCGAGCAGGCGGAATCACCGGAGTGCACACCGGCCTGTTCGATGTGCTCCATGATGCCGCCGATGAGCACGTTTTCACCGTCGCAGACGGCGTCGACGTCCACCTCCACGGCATCGTCCAGGAAGCGGTCCAGCAGCACCGGCGAGTTGTGGGAGACCTTCACCGCCGCGTTCATGTACTGCTCCAGCTCCTCGGGGCCATAGACGATCTCCATGGCCCGGCCGCCGAGCACGTAGGAGGGCCGCACCACCAGCGGGTAGCCGATCTCGGCGGCGAGATCGAAGGCCTCCCGGGCGGTGCGCGCCAGGCGGTTCGGCGGCTGCTGGATCCCCAGGCGGTTGATGAGCTGCTGGAACCGTTCGCGGTCCTCGGCCAGGTCGATGGAGTCCGGCGCCGTGCCGATGATGGGCGCGCCGGCGGCTTCCAGATCCCGGGCCAGCTTCAGCGGCGTCTGTCCGCCGTACTGGACGATGACGCCTTCGGGCTGCTCGGTGTGGATGACCTCCAGCACGTCCTCCAGGGTCAGCGGCTCGAAGTAGAGCCGGTCGGAGGTGTCGTAGTCGGTGGAGACCGTCTCGGGGTTGCAGTTGACCATGATGGTCTCGTAACCGTCGTCGCGCATGGCGAAGGCGGCGTGGACACAGCAGTAGTCGAACTCGATGCCCTGGCCGATGCGGTTGGGGCCACCGCCCAGAACCATGATCTTCCTGCGGTCACTGGGGTCCGACTCGCACTCCTCGTCGTAGCAGGAGTACATGTACGCCGTGGCGGTGGCAAACTCCGCAGCGCAGGAGTCCACGCGCTTGTACACCGGCCGCACGCCCAGCTCGTGGCGGCGGTTGCGGACGTCCGCCTCGCTGACACCCAGCAGCGTCGCCAGCCGGCTGTCGGAGAATCCGCGGCGCTTGAGTGCAAACAGGGTGTCCCGATCCAGCGCCCGGAAGCCCGCCTCCACGGCCACGCGCTCGCCGTGGACGATGTCCTCCATCTGCGCCAGGAACCAGGGATCGATGGCGGTGAGCTCGTAGACCTCCTGCACCGTGAACCCGGCGCGGAAGGCATCGCCGACGTAGAAGATGCGTTCCGGCCGCGGCATCTTGAGCTCATGGCGGATGCGGGTGCTGATGTCTGCCTGACCCAGGTCCAGGAACGCCTCCATGCCATCGACACCGGTCTCCAGGCTGCGCAGCGCCTTCTGGAAGGATTCCTGGAAGGTGCGGCCGATGGACATGGCCTCGCCCACGGACTTCATCTGCGTGGTCAGCGTGGGCTCCGCCTGGGGGAATTTCTCGAAGGTAAAGCGCGGCGCCTTGGTGACCACGTAGTCGATGGTGGGCTCGAAGGACGCCGGCGTGGCGCCACCGGTGATCTCGTTGCGCAGCTCGTCCAGCGTATAACCCACGGCGAGCTTGGCCGCCACCTTGGCGATGGGGAAGCCGGTGGCCTTGGAGGCCAGCGCCGAGGAGCGGGACACCCGCGGGTTCATCTCGATGACCACCAGCCGGCCATCGTCCGGATTGATCGCGAACTGGACGTTGGAACCGCCGGTCTCCACACCGATCTCGCGCAGCACCGCCAGCGAGGCGTTGCGCATGATCTGGTATTCCTTGTCCGTGAGCGTCTGCGCCGGCGCCACGGTGATGGAGTCGCCGGTGTGCACGCCCATGGGGTCCAGGTTCTCGATGGAGCACACGATGATGGAGTTGTCCGCCTTGTCGCGGACCACTTCCATCTCGAACTCCTTCCAGCCCAGCACCGACTCCTCGATGAGCAGCTCGTTGGTGGGCGAGAGATCCAGCCCGCGCTCGCAGATGCTGACGAACTCCTCGCGGTTGTACGCGATGCCGCCGCCGGAGCCGCCCAGGGTGAACGACGGCCGGATGATGGTGGGAAAACCGATGCGCGCCTGGACCTCCAGCGCTTCCTCCATGGAATGTGCCACCTCGGCCGTCGGCGTTTCCAGGCCGATGCGCGTCATGGCCTCGCGGAACAGGTGCCGATCCTCGGCCATGTCGATGGCTTCCTTGGTGGCACCGATCATCTCCACGCCGTAGCGCTCCAGCACCCCGTGGCGGTCCAGATCCAGGGCGCAGTTGAGCGACGTCTGCCCGCCCATGGTGGGCAGCACCACGTCGGGGCGCTCGGCGGCGATGATGCGCTCCACCACCGGCCACTGGATGGGCTCGATGTAGATGGCGTCCGCCGTCTCCGGGTCCGTCATGATGGTGGCCGGGTTGGAGTTCACCAGGATGACCCGGTAACCCTCTTCCTTCAGGGCCTTGCACGCCTGAACGCCGGAGTAGTCGAACTCGCAGGCCTGGCCGATGACGATGGGACCGGCGCCGATGATCAGGATGCTCTGGATGTCGTTACGCTTGGGCATGGTTTCCTGCTCGTATGTCGCGGTGCGCGCTTGCGGGCGAGTCGGGCAAACGGGAGCCGATTCAGGCGCGGTACTCGCGGATCAGATCCACGAAGTGAGCAAACAGCGGGCGCACGTCGTGCGGCCCCGGGCTGGCCTCCGGGTGTCCCTGGAAGCTGAACGCCGGCTTGTCGGTGCGGTGGATCCCCTGCAAAGAGCCGTCGAACAGCGAACGCTGGCTGGCCCGTACGTTGGCCGGCAGGCTTTCCTCATCCACCGCGAAGCCGTGGTTCTGGCTGGAGATCATCACCTGGCCGGACGCCAGATCCTGCACCGGGTGGTTGGCGCCGTGGTGACCGAACTTCATCTTCACCGAGCGCGCGCCGCTGGCCAGGCCCAGGAGCTGATGGCCCAGGCAGATGCCGAAGCTCGGCACACCGGCATCCACCAGGGTCCGAATGGCCTCGATGGCGTAGTCGCAGGGCTCGGGGTCGCCGGGGCCGTTGGAGAAAAACACGCCGTCCGGGTTCATGGCGAGCACCTCGTCGGCGGGTGTCTTCGCCGGCACCACGGTGACCCGGCAGCCGTGATCCACCAGCATGCGCAGGATGTTGCGCTTGATGCCGTAGTCGTAGGCCACCACGTGCCA
>SKYZ01000045.1 GCA_007127625.1 Aquisalimonas sp.
ATGGCATCTACGCCCGCAATCTGGACAAGGACGGTGTCACCCACATTCAGGGCCATGCCCGGTTCCTGGATGCCGGAACCATCGAGGTGGATGGCGAGCGGTACACGGCCGATCATTTCGTGATCGCCACCGGTGGCAAACCGGCGGTGCCGAATGTGCCGGGCGCCGAGCACGGCATCGATTCCGACGGCTTCTTCGCCCTGGCCGAGCAGCCGCGCCGGGCGGCAGTGGTGGGGGCGGGCTACATCGCCGTGGAGCTGGCCGGTGTTCTCGCAGGCCTGGGTACTGAGACCAGCCTGCTGGTGCGTCGCCACGCGCCATTGCGCGAGTTCGACACCATCATCCAGGAGGGGTTGCTTGAGGCGCTGCCGCAGCACGGCGTGGATCTGGTGACCCAGTTCACCCCCGCAAGCGTGGAGCGCGCCGATGACGGCAGTCTGACCATCACGGCGGAGGATGGGCGGACGGTCAGCGGCCTGGATACGCTGGTGTGGGCGGCGGGTCGGCGCCCGAATACCGATGGCCTGGGCCTCGAGGCGGCCGGTGTTGCAATGGACGACAAGGGTCAGGTGCCGGTGAACGAGTGGCAAGAGACCAACGTCCCCGGGCTGTTGGCCCTGGGTGACGTGACCGGCCGGATTCAGCTCACGCCGGTGGCGATTGCCACCGGTCGCCGCCTGGGCGATCGCCTCTTCGGCGGCCAGAAGGACCGCCGCATGGATTTCGAGAACGTGCCCACGGTGGTGTTCAGCCATCCGCCCATTGGCACCATTGGGCTGACCGAGCCGCAGGCGCGGGAGCAGTACGGAGACGCCGTGACCTGCTTCAGCACCACCTTCGTAGCCATGGACTATGCCCTGTCCGATCACAAGCCGCGCACCCGCATGAAGCTCGTCACCGTGGGCGAGGAGCAGCGCATTGTCGGTTGTCATATCCTTGGCGTCGGGGCCGACGAGATGCTGCAGGGCTTTGCGGTGGCGGTCAAAATGGGCGCGACCAAGCAGGATTTCGACGAGACCGTTGCCATCCATCCCACCAGTGCGGAAGAGATGGTGACGATGACTTGATAGTGCGTCCGGATCTGGCTCGGGGAGCCCGGATGATTGCTGGGGCTCCCCGAGTCAGATCCGGACACCGTCATCGAGGAGACAGCACGCATGATCCGCACCTTCGAAAACTATCGCCCGAAGGTCGCCGACAGCGCCTGGGTGGATGCCACGGCGCTGGTGATTGGCGAGGTGGAACTGGCCGAGGACGTCTCCGTGTGGCCGATGACCGTGGTTCGCGGTGACGTGAACTGGATCCGTGTCGGCCCGCGCACCAACATCCAGGACGGTTCCGTGGTGCACGTGGCCCACGCCGGCGGCATGAACCCCTCGGGCTATCCCACCGTCATCGGCGCCGACGTCACCGTCGGCCACAAGGCCATCGTCCACGCCTGCACCATCGAAGACGCCTGCCTCATCGGCATGGGGGCCACCATCATGGATGGTGCCGTCCTCGGCGCCGAGAGCATGCTGGGCGCCGGTGCTCTGGTGCCTCCGGGGAAGGAACTGCCCGGGGGGTATCTGTACGTGGGCAGCCCCGCCAAGGCCGTGCGCGAACTTACCGACGACGAGCGGGAGTTCCTGCGGTACTCCGCCGCGCACTACGTCAAGGTGAAGAACCGGCATCGCGGCGCCATCTGACGGCACGCCGCCCGCCCGGCGTCAACGTTTTCTGCCGAAGATCAGACTCGCCAGGAACAGAACGATGAACAGAACGAACAGGACCTGAGCGATCCAGGCGGCCGTTCCGGCGATCCCGGAGAAGCCAAGGGCGGCGGCCACGATGGCGACCACGAGAAACAGCAGCGTCCAGGACAGCATGGGTGTCTCCCTGACATTGACGCGACTGCCGGCCCGGGGCAGTCGAAGGATTCGTTGCTGATACCATAAACCCGCTTGCACCGGGGAGAAAGCCGGCCCCACCACACCGTGGAGTCAGGACGAGCAAAAGGGGGAGCGTTGGCACGAGCGGCACTGGAGATCGCTGGCAACACCGTTGCAGCGGGTGCACGGGATACCGTGGAGCTGCCCGCGGGCCAGCTCTATACGCACACACCCGTCAATATCCCCGTGCAGGTCATTCATGGTCGCCGGGCCGGGCCTTGCCTGGTGGTGACGGCTGGGGTCCATGGTGATGAGATCAACGGCGCCGAAATCATTCGGCGCCTGCTGCGTCAGCAACTGCTCAACCGCCTTGCCGGGACCCTGATCGCGGTGCCGGTGGTGAACGTGCTCGGGTTCATCGGCCGCTCGCGCTACCTGCCGGACCGGCGCGACCTGAATCGGTGTTTTCCCGGCAGCGAATCGGGTTCCATGGCCTCGCGGCTGGCCTATCTGGTGCGCACGGAGGTGATCGCACGGGCAACCCATGCGATCGATCTGCACACGGCCGCCATCCATCGGGACAACCTGCCGCAGATTCGCGCGGATCTGACCGATGCGGGGGACGATGCGCTGGCGCGGGCCTTCGGGTTGCCGGTGGTGCTGGATTCCCCGTTGATCGAGGGCAGCCTGCGCAGCGCCGCGCGCGAGGAAGGGGTGCCGGTCATCACCTACGAGGGTGGCGAGGCCCTGCGCTTCAATGAACAGGCGATTCGTGCCGGGGTCAATGGCGTGATCCGGGTGATGCGTCATCTCGGCATGCTGGCCCCCACGCGGCGTGGCCGCCCGACCCCGGAACCGCACTATATTGCCAACTCCAGCAGCTGGATGCGGGCAGGCCAGGACGGATTGTTCCGCGCGGCCGTGGCGTTGGGGGATCGGGTGCGTGCGGGCCAGCCGCTGGGCTGGATTTCGGATCCCTTCGGTGGTGCGGAGATCGCGGTGGAGGCGGCCTTTTCCGGTCTCGTGATCGGGCGGGCGAACATGCCGCTGGTGCACGAGGGAGAGGCGCTGTTCCATGTGGCCCGGTTCGATCAGGTGGGACGGGTGCACCGGGAGATGGAGCGGTTCAGCGAGTCGCTGGAGACCGGCGAGGAGTGGGGCGAAGAGCCACCCATCGTGTGAGCGCCCGTGACCGATGACGTGCCAGTGAGTCGCGGTGGGGTCCGGGGCGGGGATGATCACGGCGCCTCCGCACGCTCCGCTTACGGAAGCTGCGCTTCCTACCCTGCGCTCCGGGCTGGCCTGGCGACAGCACATCCCTGTGCTGACGCCAGGTCGCTTCATCC
>SKYZ01000496.1 GCA_007127625.1 Aquisalimonas sp.
ACACGTTGTATTTCCCGGAAGGGCGACGCATGGGCAGGCGCTTCACTTCCTGGAGTGATTCGGCCTCATAGACCACCAGGGCACCGTCCATCTCCCAGATGCTCACCAGGGCGTGGCTGCCGTCACGGGTGAACTCCACGTGGGCGGCGGTCTTGCCCGTCTCGGGCCGCAGGGTCTCGACAATCCCCAGGGTGTCCTTGTCGATGACATGCATGAGGTCCCGGTTCGGACCCAGGAAGACATCCGCCCAGGCGTAGCGGGTGTTCTCGTGGCTGCGCAGGAAAACCCCCGGTCCGTCGGTCTCGATCTCCCGGATCACCTCCCGGTCCTCCAGGTCCACCACACTGATGGCTGCCTCCCGCAGATGCGGCGCTGCCATGACCCGACGGCCTTCGTAATCCCATGTGATGGCCGAGGCCAGGTTCGGCATGCCATCAATGGCCACGGTATCGATTTCCCGGCCAGCGTCCAGATCCACTACCATCGTGCGACCCGCGGCGCGTGACGACCCGATCAGCAGCCCCGTCACAGGGTCCAGAAACACGTCGTCCATCGGGTGCCTCGTAGGGATCCGTCGGACCAGGAACCTGCCGTCTCCGTCGGCACCGGCCACCGTTTCGGCACTCTCCGGGGCCGTATCCGGGTCGAGAAACACCGCCCAGACCTCCGGGACATCGCGCAATGCGGCGACAAACGTGGCCCCGGGCCCAGCCCGGTAGACGGCACTGACCCGGGAACTCGCCTCGCCGTCGGCCGCCTCCACCGGCATGCGCTTGAACGGGGTCAGGTCAGCGGCATCCAGCAAGACCAGGGTATGCGGCAGGTAGTTGCCCACCAGCACGTGACGCCCGTCCGCGGACAGTGCCAGGTTGCGGGTGTTCAACCCGGCACGGATCTCGTGGGTGACCCTCAGGTTGTACAGGTCGAAACGGCTGATCCACCCGTCGCGCGAGGCCAGGAAAACGAAACGGCCGTCCGGCGAGTACTTGGGCGCGCCGTACAGGGCATGGCGGCTGTCGAACCGGTGGATGGGCTCGAAGGCATCACCATCCAGGACAGTCACGTGGTGGTCGCCGGTTTCCACCACCAGGAAGATGTTCTCCGGGTCTGCGTCGAACTGCGGCTCGTCCGACAGCACCTCGCCCTCGTCCACGTGTACCAGCCGGGTTTCGGCGATGTCGTCCAGATGCCATTCCGGAACGTCGTCCAGTGGCGTGTAGATGTACGCCGCCAGAGCCTGCAGCTCGGCATCGTCCAGCGCATAGCCGAACGCCGGCATCCGGGTCGTTGGCCGGCCGTCGACGATGGCGGCTTCGGCATCCTCCCTGCTGAGACGCCCCAGGTTCTCCGGCAGCAATGCCGGGCCCATGCCACCGAGCCGGTCCGAGCCATGGCACTCGGCACACAAGGCCTGGTAGAGCGTTTCGGCACTGCGGCGGTCGTCCTCGCCGGCCCGGGCAACTCCGGGGAGGAGCAGCGTGATCGACAGCAGACCAGCACCAAGCACGGCACTGGGGCAGGCCGAGAAAACGGGTGATCGGGGCATGCGGGCTGTTATCCCTTGCCCTTGCCGGGGCGGTAGACGTGAACGGGCCGGGAAAACGGCACCACCTTCAGGCGATCTCTGCCGGGGGCAACGCCGATCTCCTCGTCCTCCAGGTAGCAGGCGGGATCCTCGTCCCAGGGATTGCCGGTGAGCTGGCGCGCCCGCACCCGGGTATTGCCGTTGCAGATATCCAGGTAGCGGCAGGCACCGCAGCGCCCGCGCACCGGGCGGGGATGCTGCTTGAGCCCGGCCATCACCGGATCGGAGGTATCATCCCAAATGTCGCCGAAAGACCGTTTGCGGACATTACCCAGGTTGTAGTCCCACCACATGGTGTCCGGGTGGACCTCACCGAGATTGTCGATGTTGGCCACGTTGACCCCGGAGGAGTTGCCGCCCCACTGGCGCAGTTTCGCCGCGATGTGCTCGGCGCGGTCGGGGAAGTGGCGCCTGACCCACTGCAGCAGGTAGACCCCGTCGGCGTCGTTGTTACCGGTGACGAACTCCTTGGGCTGGCCCTGGCGCACCGCATGCAGGGCGGTGTCGAAGAGCAGATCCATGGCGTCGCGGGTCATCTCCAGGTGGGCATCACTGGCGCGGTTGCGGTTGCCGCGGCCGGCATAGTTGAGGTGCGAGAGGTAGAACTTGTCGACGTCGTGATCATCCATGAGGCCAAGCAGTCGTGGCAGTTCGCGGGCGTTGTCCTGTGTCAGTGTGAACCGCAGGCCGACCTTGATGCCTCGTTCGTGACACAGGCGCACGGCGTTCATGGACAAATCGAAGGCCCCCTGCATGCGCCGGAAACGATCATGGGTGGCGCCGATGCCATCCAGGCTGATGCCCACGTAGTCGTAATGCACGGCGCCAATGGCCTCGATGCAGCTCTCGTCGATCAGCGTGCCGTTGGTGGACAGACCCACGTAGAAACCCATCTCCTTCGCCCGGCGGGAGATGTCGAAGATGTCCGGCCGCATCAGCGGCTCGCCGCCCGAGAGGATCAGCACCCGCACGCCGTAGGCGTAGAGGTCGTCCATGACGCGGTAGACCTCATCGGTGGTGAGCTCGCCGGCGAAATCGTGGTCGGCGGAGATGGAATAGCAGTGCTTGCAGGCCAGGTTGCAGCGGCGGATCAGGTTCCAGATCACCACCGGCCCCGACGGCTTGCGCGTCGGACCCAGTGGCGTCGGCTCCACCAGCTCCCGCATGTATTGTGAGACGCGAAACATGGCTTCCTCCTTTCAGCCAGCAAGCCGCAGGCCGGTTTTCTTCAGCAGGCGCGTGCTGTAGAGCACATCGTGGCCGCGACAGGCATCCCCGAGCAGACGCGCAATCTCGGCCACCTGGTTTTCCACTTCATCCCGACTGCGGCCATGCACCATGGCGAACAGATTGTAGGGCCAAAGCGGGGGGTGGCGGGGACGGCGGTAGGCGTGGCTGACGAAGGCCAGCTCACCCACCCGTTGCCCGAGTTCGTCGACAAGCCGATCGTCCACGTCCCACACGGACATGCCGTTGGCGCGGATGCCCAGAGCGTAGTGCTGGGGTACCGCGGCAATGCGGCGAATGGCACCGCTGTCCAGCATGCGCTGCATGCGCGTCATCACCTCGTGCTCGGGAAGACCGAGGGACTGTGCCAGGACCCGGTACGGGGTCACGCTCAGGGGCATGCCCTGCTGCGTCGCCCGGACGATTGCCCGGTCGGTATCGTCGAGCGGCTGTGACTGACGCACGGCGTCCATTACAGGTTGAACCTCAGGCCGATGTAGAACTCCTGCTCCCGGGGCATGTCGTAGACAGCCAACCCGGTGCGCTCGCGGATATCCGTCAAAACTTCCTTGATACGGCCTGGCCCCTCGGTGGCCACCACGAACCACATATTCAGAGCGTGCGACCGCGCGTAATTGTGAGCGACCTCCGGATAAGCATTAACCAGCTCGGACACCGCCTCGAAGCGCTCTTCCGGCACGGCCATGGCCGCCAGGGTGACCTCCCCGCCCAGGCGTTCTGCGTTGTACATGGGGCCGAAACGGCTCAGCACGCCCTCCGCCACCAGGCGCTCGACGCGCGCCACCACCTCCTCCTCGGTCACCGCCAGTTCCCGGGCCGCCGGCCGGAACGGCCGCTCGGCCACCGGAATCCCGTCCTGCAGGCGGTTCACCAGATCGCGGTCAAGCGCGTCCATGGTTGGCCTCCCTGCCGATGGCTTCCTGCTTAGGCGCCAGGTACCGGGCGCCGCGCTGCTTGAAGCGCCGGCCGCTGAACAGGACCCGGTGCTCCATGCCTTCAAGGCCATGCCGGGCAACCAGTTCGTCACGCACGGCGAGGACGGTCTCCCGGTCCCGGCCGTGGACCATGCAGTACAGGTTGTATGGCCACTGCGGCGGCGCGGGGCGGCGCCGGTAGCACAGGGTGACCTGGGGCGACTCGGCCACGCGCTCACCCAGGCTGTCCACCTGGTGCTCGGGCACGGCCCAGACCATCATGGCGTTGGCGCGGTAGCCGAGTTCGTGGTGGCGTACGATGACGCCGAACCGGCGGATGACCCCGGCATCGCGCAGCGCGGCAATACGGCGCAGCACCTCGCTCTCGGACATGTCCACGGCCTCGCCGATCACCGCGTAGGGACGGCGCACCAGCGGCAGGCCGGCCTGCAGGGCGCCGATCAGGCGTCTGTCTCGTTCGCTGACGTCCATTGGATGTCGAACCCCAGATCCAGGTGATAGTCGCACACCAGCCGCAGGTCCAGCAGCGGGTAGCCGGTCTCGTTCTCGATGGCCGTCAACGCCGCCCGCAATGCGGCGTCATCAGCAGCCATGGCCACGAACCACAGGTTGAGTTCGTGCTCGCGTTCGTAGTTGTGATTGACCTCCGGGCGGGCACTGACGATGGCCGCCACCTGCTCCAGGTCCCGTTCCGGGATGCCCATGGCGGCCAGGGTGGCTGCCCCCACGGCGCCGGGCTTGAGGGTGGCGCCCACGCGGCTCAGAACCCCCTGCTCACGGAAACGCTGCAGGGCCTCCAGCACTGCCTGCTCGCTGACACCGAGCTGCTCGCCGATGGCGGCGAAAGGCCGCGGCACCAGCGGCAGCTCGTGCTGGTAGTCGTTCAGCAGCGCGCGCTCAAACGGGGCGTAGTCCTCACCGTGGCACGTCGGTTCCTGTTGTGGTCTCGGTGTCATGATCAAAGCCCCGTCCGGTGTGCGCGCCAGGTCATGAAGATGCCGCTGGGGGTGATGGCCTCAAGGCTGGTGATCCGCTCCATGGAGTCCGGGTCGTAGACCTCGACCCGGTCTTCGTCGCGCACCGACAGCCAGACCTGCTCGCCCCGCGGCGTGAACTCCATGTGCAGCACGCCCGGGCCAGGCTCGATCTCGTGGGCCACCTCCAGATCGGCCACGTCCACCACCTGCACCACGTCGTTATCCGGGTAGGCGAAGTTCACCCAGACCTGGCGGCCGTCGGGACGCGCCACGGCGAAAATGGGCTGACCGTGAGTGGGGATGCGGGCGACTTCCTGCCAGCCATCCGGATCCACCACCAGCAGCTCGTGGCGACCCACCGCCGGCAGGAACAGCTTGCCGTCGGCGGCTGCCCAACCTTCCAGGTGCGGCATCTTGAACACCGGTAGCGGCTCTTCACCACGACCGTAGCCATCCATGATGCGTTGCGGACCGGCATCCAGATCCCACAGGTCCAGGAGCACCAGGCCGTCCTCGCCGAACAGGCCGGCGATGTAGTAGCGCCCGTCCGGGGTAATCAGGGCGTCGTAGGGCTGCTTGCCCACGTCCTCGAACCGTCGGATGTCGGGCTCGTCCCCATCGCTGAAATCGGCGACCCAGATCTCGCCGGCTTCGAACAGGCTGAACACGAATTTCTGGCCCGGCGCGTCCACCAGCCCCACCACCCGGGACAGCTCGCCGTCGTCACCGAATTCGGCGGGGATGCGTGCGACCTCTCCCAGATCGTCGGCCCGGAACACGTGTACGCCGCCGGGCTCGTAGTTGGAGACGGCCACCAGTGAGCCGTCCTGGGAAATGGCGCCGCCGACACTGTTGCCGGCCTGGACCACCCGATTCTCCAACGTGCCGGTGAGCAGATCGATCCGGCTCAGACCGCCGTCGCGGCCGAAGACGAAGGCGTAGCGGGCGTCGCGGGAGAACTTGACGCTGGCATGGGAGAAATCGCCCAGATCCTCCACCCGCGCCAGGGTCGTGCGGTTGCTGTGCTCGACAATCACCAGGCTGCCCGCCTCGCGCTCGATCACCACCCCAAGATCACCGGTGCCGCGCAACTCGCCCGCCTGTGTCGCAGTGCTGGCGAGCAAGAGGCCCAGGGACGCCACCAGCGCCGGCAGCCATGTTCGTCCGTATCGCATCTACAAACCCTCCCGCAGGAAATCCACCAGCCATTCGGCCTCTTCTTCGGTCAGCAAGCCTTTCCACGGCGGCATGGCCGTTCCCGGAACGCCGTGCAGGATCACGGCCTTGAGCCCGGTGTCGCCGCGGTCTTCCAGGGCATCCGGCGTGAGCGGCGGCCCCAGCCCGCCGGTCAGCTGCAGCCCGTGACAGGAGCCGCACTCCTGTACCAGCAGATGCTGCAGCTCCCGGGCGCGCTGTTCGTCGATCTCGCCGGCCGATACGCCGGCGACTGTGATTGCCAGCGCTACCCCCCCAAAAAACGAGGCCAGTCGGATGGAATCAGACACCACTCACCTCCCGCGGCATCGCATCCATGGCCATACCAGAGTAGATCCCGGCGCGCTCCGCCTCACCGACCACTTCCCCGATCACTAGCAGTACCGGGGCCGTCAGCCCGGCGGTCACCACGTCGGCGGGGAGCCGTGCCAGCGTGGTACGGCACTCCCGTTGCTGCGGGGTGGTACCGGAGGAGATGGCCAGCGCCGGGGTGTCCGGGTCGAGTCCGCCGGCCTGGAGGCCGTCGCTCATGCGCCCGACGTTGGCGAGCCCCATGTACACCACCAGGGTGGTCTGCGGGTCGGCCAGGCTCTGCCAGTTCAGGTTCAGGTCCACACCGTCGCGGCAGTGGCCGGTCACGAAACGCGCGCCAGTGGCAACGCCGCGGTGAGTCAGGGGAATGCCCAGGGACGTGGTACACCCGGACGCCGCGGTGATGCCGGGCACAACCTCGAAGGGGATGCCGTGACGAGCCAGATACTCGGCCTCCTCTCCGCCCCGACCGAAGATGAAGGGATCGCCGCCCTTGAGGCGCACCACGTCCGCACCGCCTGCAGCCAGCTCCACCAGCAGGGTGTTGATTTCGGGTTGCGTCAGAGAATGCCGGGCGGGCGCCTTGCCGACGAACAGGCGCGTGGCCGTGGCGGGCACCAGATCGAGGATGTCGTCGGAGACCAGCCGGTCGTGGACCAGAACCTCGGCCTGCTGGAGCAACCGATACGCGCGAACGGTGAGTAGATCCGGCGCTCCGGGGCCGGCCCCCACCAGGAAGACCCGGCCGGGTGACCGACGGTAATGCCGTTTCCTGGCCGCGCTGTTCATCTCGTCCAACACATTCCTGCCCTACCTTCAACGCCTGCCGGCATGGAGGCCCGGGTGCGCAGTGGTGGCGCCATCGCCCGGCCTGCCCCATTTCCGATGGATACTACCAGCGGGGTAGCGGCATCTCCCTTGACCATAATCAAGGCGAAAAAAACGCTGAATTCCGATGGTGTAGACGCGATTACGGCAGCGTCGGCGAGGCCGCATGGAGGCCTCTCCGGGATGGCTCAGGGTGCCAGGAGGCGAGGATGAAATCGGCGATCCACAACGATGCACTGCGGCAGGTTCCGCTTTTTTCCGGCCTGCCGGACCACACCATCGAACTGCTCACGGCGGAAGCATTCGACCGCGAATACCCCCGGAAGACGCTGATCTTCTCCCAGGGTGACCCGGCGGACCGGTTCTTCGTTGTCCTCGACGGCTGGGTCAAACTGTTCCGCGACACTCCGGACGGCAACGAATCCCTGGTGGGCCTGTTCACGCGGGGCGACTCCTTTGCCGAGGCGGCGATGTTCGACCAGCGCGGATTCCCGGTCAATGCGGCGGTGGTCACCGAACATGCGCATCTGCTGGTCTTTCCCGCCAACGGCTTCCTGCGCAAGCTGCGCGACGACCATGAGCTGACTCTGAATCTCCTGGCCAATCTTTCCGGCCGCCTGCGCTACTTCATCCAGCAGCTCGACCAGCTCACCAATCAGCCCACCTACCAGCGGGTGGCCGCTTTCCTGTTATCCCTGTGCCCCCCGGGCGCGGACACCGCCACCATCGCCCTGCCCTGCGACAAGTTGCTGATCGCCGGGCGACTGCGGATGAAGCCCGAGAGTTTCTCCCGCGCCATGGCCCGCTTGCGGGACCTCGGCGTGCGCTGCGAGGGCGACTGCGTGTACGTGGACAACGTGCCGGCACTGCGCGCGTTCACCGAAGGCGCGGCTCCGGTGCCGCAGCCCCCGGGAAACGCCCGCACCGCCGGAGACAACGCCGCACCCTGCAACCCCGCGCCATCGCCGTACTGGCGCACAACCTACTGAGGCGGAGACCTTGGGCCGCCCCCGGAAGGCGCTTGACAACGGTCAATTACCCCACCCCGGAAACGCGGTACTACTCCTTCCGAGGAGGGCATCCACGGGTGTACATCCTCCTGATCAACCGTCCACGGGAAAAGAAGCGAGGCACATCATGTACAGAACGACACTCAGCACCGGCCTGCTGGCCCTCGGGTTACCGATGGCCCTGGCCGTTGGCGGAATGGGGACAGCGGCAGCCGACACACCCGATCTCACGGAGGATCAGCTGGAACGTGCGAGCCAACTCTACTTCGAGCGTTGCGCCGGCTGTCACGGCACCCTGCGCGGCGGTGCCACCGGCCCGGACCTGCTGCCGGACAACATGAAGGAGCTCGGGCAGCGGCGGTTGGAGCGCATCATCGCCCTGGGCACCGAGGGCGGCATGAACAACTTCGACGGCATCCTCGACGAAGACGAGATCACCCTGCTGGCGGACTACATCCAGCTGGAGCCCACCGATCCGCCGGAGATGTCCATCGAGGACATGAAGGAGCGTTGGGAAGTGTTCGTGGAACCGGAGGACCTGCCGGACGCGCCACAGCACGATCGCAACTGGGAGAACTTCTTCGTCACCATCCTGCGTGACGCAGGCAAGATGGGCATCATCGACGGCGACACCAAGGAAGTGGTCACCGAAGTGGAGACCGGCTACGCGGTGCACGTCTCCAAGACGAGTTCCGACGGCCGCTTCTGGTACACCATGGGTCGCGACGGCCGCCTGTCCAAGATCGACCTGTGGATGGACCCGCCCCAGGTCACGGCGGAAGTGTTCATTGCCTATGACGCCCGCGATGTCGCCGTCTCCAAGCACGGCGAATGGCAGGACAAGTACGTCATCGGCGGTGGCTACTGGCCCCCGCACTTCGTCATCACCGACGCCGAGACCATGGAACCGCTGAAGGTCGTCCGCACCGGCGGCTACAACACCAAGGGCGAGTATCAGCACGAGGCCCGGGTGGCCGCGCTCTACAACACCCCCGGCGTCCCCAGCTTCCTGGTCAACGTCAAGGAGTCGGGGCAGATCTGGCAGGTGGACTACTCGGATCTGGATAACCTGCGGGTGGAGATGATCGAGTCCGCCGAGTACCTGCACGACGGCTTCTTCGATCCCACCGGCCGGTACTTCCAGATCGCCGCGAACTTCAGCCACAAGATGGCGTTCATGGACGCCAAGGAGCGCAAGCTCGTGGGGCTGCTCAACACCGGCGACATCCCGCACCCCGGACCGGGCGCCAACTGGGACGATCCGGAGTGCGGGCCGGTGGCCGGCACGGTGCACCTGGGTGAGGGTCTGATGACCGCCTGGGGCAACGACCCGGAAGGCCATCCTGACCAGGCCTGGGAAATCTGCTTTTCGGTGGAGACCGACGGCCCCGGCTTCTTCCTGCGCACCCATCCGGAGTCGGACAACGTCTGGATGGACCAGGCCGCCCACCCGGAGACGGACGTCCACCAGGTGATCTGGGTCATGGACAAGGAAACCCGGGAGATGACGCCCATTCAGGTCACCGACAAGCCCCGTGAACAGGACGCCGTTGCCATCCACATGGAATACAACAAGGACGGCGACGAGGTCTGGGTGTCGGTCTGGGCCCGGGGCCGTGGCTATCTCGAGGAAGGGGAAATCGTGGTCTACGACGACGAAACCCTGGAAGAGAAGGAGCGGATCACCGGCCTGGAGACGCCCACCGGGAAATTCAACGTCTACAACCGCATCAACAAGCACGAACGAGGCTGACCCACCCTACCGGCCGTGGCGTTCTCCGGAGCGCCACGGCCCCTTTCCAGGCCGCCTTGCGGGGTGGCCTGGAAAGGGGCCGACGGCACAGGCACCCACGACAAACCCGACAGGGGCTCATTGCAGGGGGCAAAATGGTACTCAAACGCTGGCGCAACAAGACTATCATGGGGGCATCGCTGGGCGCTGCGCTCACCTTCTTCCTGGCGGGGATCATCTTCTGGGGCGGCTTCCATACCGTCATCGAGGTCACAAACACCCAGTGGTTCTGTACCTCCTGCCACGAGATGCAGTGGGTGACGGAAGAGTACGAAGAACGCATCCACAGCCACAACCCCACCGGCGTGGGCACCACCTGTGCGGACTGCCACGTCCCCGATTCCTGGGGACCCAAGATGGTCCGCAAGGCCGTGGCGACGCGGGAATTGTGGCACTGGGCACTGGGGACCATGAATACCGAGGAGAAGTTCGAGGAGAGACGACTGTTACTGGCCGAGCGGGTCTGGCGCTCCATGCTGCGCACGGACTCCCGTGAATGCCGCAACTGCCACGAATTCGAGGCCATGGATCTGGAGAATCAGGCATCACGCGCGGCGCGGGAGCACGAGCGCGGCCTGGAACAGGGCATGACCTGTATCGAGTGTCACCAGGGCATCGCCCACGAAAAACCGGATTACTGGGACGAATCCGAGGTCTGGGTCCAGCATTGGGCCGAGGCGGAAGCGGAGGAGCCTGAACCCGCAACCGAGCGCGATGAGCCCGAGCCCGAGCCCGAGCCTGAGCCCGAGCGCGAAGTCGCCGACGAAAACGGCGTCGTGGTCGACAATCTGGCCGCGGAGCTGGACTGGGACGAGATCCCCGCCGAGGAGATCACCCTGTTCATGACCGGCCAGGCCTCCATCGAGTGGATGCAGGATGGCAGCGCCCACGGCGGCGGCCGCGCCTTCGGCTTCGGTGACCGCTGCATCTGGTGCCACGATGGCGAGGAGGCCGAGATCGGTGAACTGATCACCTCCGGCGAGAAGCTGGAAACCGAGGATCTGGGCGACAAGCGCGGTCACGTCCCGATGACCGTGCAGACAGCCTTCGACGACGACCATCTCTACATGCGCTTCCAGTGGGAGGCAGCGGAACACGCACCGCTGCCCTTCGTGGAAGACGGCCGCATGGACCCGGACAACCCCATGAAGCTCACCGTCAGCTTCGCCGATGACCGGGTGGAGATGGCCGATCGCGCCGGCTGCTGGGCCAGTTGCCACCACGACTCCGTGGGCATGCCGGACGCGCCGGATGAGGAGGCGCTGGCGGAGGCCGGGCTGGACGACCGCATGGACCTGGCCGAGGGCGTCACCAAGTACCTCTCCGAGAGCCGTACCGACATCGAGATCCGTGGCCGCCGCGGCGCCGCCCGCGGTGGCTGGGACAAACTCCGGGACGACGAGGAGATCGAGGAGCTGATGCGCGCCGGCGTCTACCTGGACCTCGCCCGCTTCAACAGTGGCGAGGAGCGCACGGAGAGCGGTTACGTCCTCGCGGAGCGCCACTTCAGCGACACCGAGGCGGTGGTGTTCGCCGGTGGTGAAGAGGATGGCACCTGGACGGTGTACATGACCCGCGCCCTGAATCCGGGCACGGACGCTGACAAGGCCCTGTCCACCGACGGCAAATACAACATCGGCATCGCCCTGCACGACGATTACGCCGCCTCCCGTTTCCACCATGTCTCGTGGCAGTACGGGCTGGCCTTCGATGCCGAGATCCCGGGCGACTTCGACGACGACATGGTGGAATTCAACGCCACACGCGTCGACTGAACCGCGGCGAAGGAGGAATGGACATGCGCAGACAACTGCTTTCCGGGCTACTCATGGCCGCGCTGTTTCCCTTGAGCGCATTCGCCGAGGGCGACGTGGTCACGGTGGAGATGGTGGACAACGAGTTCATTCCGGAGGAACTGGAGATCTCCCCCGGCACCACGGTGCGCTGGGTGAACGAAGCCCGGCGCACCTTTCACGACGTGTACTTCCCGGACGAGGACATGGGCTCGCCACCCCGCATGTTCCACGAGGAAACCTGGGAGCGCACGTTCGACGA
>SKYZ01000216.1 GCA_007127625.1 Aquisalimonas sp.
AGCCGCCGGCCGTCACTGGTGGTGTGTATGACCTGATCGGTGATGCTGAAGTTGTCGATGACGCTATCGTTATAGTCGCGCATGGCCTCGTCATGGTTGCCGGGCAGGTACACCACCTTGGTTCCCGCCCACGCCTTTTCCATAATCCGGCGCAGCACCAGGGCATGCTCCCGCGGCCAGAACACCCGCTTGCGCATCTCCCAGATGTCCACCATATCCCCGACCAGATACAGGTAATCGGATTCGGTCGCCTCCAGGAACTCCAGCAGATAGTCGGCGCGGGCGCCTCGGAAACCCAGGTGCGCGTCGGAAATGAAGATGCTCCGGTAGCGGAGCGGCCGCATGGGCTCGACGTTGGTCATGACTGCCCTCTCTGTTCGCGGAGATCGTGATGAGTCTGTCCTGCAACACTTACCTCCGTATGGCAGTGACAAGACGGTTCGATGACAGGGGGACCGACTGAACGCAGGAAGGCGACCTGGCGCCGGGGCCATCAAACGAAAAGCGGCCCCGGGGTAACGGGGCCGCCAAACGGACGAGCCCGGACGGACTGGACTCAGAAGCTGTACTGCATCCGCGCCAGCACGAAGTTGGGGCTGTCGTCCATGGTCTGCCCGCCGGTCAGATCGGAGACCGCCTGGCTGTCCTCCACGTCGACCATGACGTAGTTGGCCATGAAGCGCAGGTTGCGGCTGTAGTAGTAGTTCACACCCAGGGTGAGGTTGGTCTGCTCGCCGCCCATGATGTCCTCGTCGTTGAGGTCCATGTGGCTGTAGCGGGCGGCGACTTCCCAGGCACCGCCGGGACCGCGGGGGGTGATGCCGCCGAAGGTGCCGCCGCTGTAGCTGCGGGATTCGCCGGTGAGCACATAGCTGACCTGGGCGTGGTAGCCATCGAAACTCACGTCGTTGCCGTTGTCCCGGTCCACATCCACGTTGATGTATTCGGCCTCGGCGGAGAACGGCCCGGCCTGATAGGCCAGCTCCAGCCCGTACTTGGTGGTGGAATCGGCGATGATGTCGAAGCCACCGGTGTTGATCAGACGCGTACCCGGATCGGCCCGGCCTTCCGGGCGGTCACTGAAGCCAAGACTTGCGTAGCCGCTGTCCGTGTCGAAGTCCTCGTAGGCAGCAGAGGCGCCCAGGTGCAGCACCATGCCATCGCCGATGGCCGGGTTGAATACGAACCGGCCTGCCACCCCCAGGGGCATGTCGCCGTCTTCGCGGCCACCCAGGTCCCGACCGTACAGGGCGGTCTGCAGGGTGAACAGGTCCTCGGAGACGTCATAGAAGAAGCCCAGGCGCCGGGAGTCCGGAATGATGTTCTGCGGACTGGCCCGCTCGATGAAGGTGATGTTGTTGGAGCTGGTGAGCTGGTTCATGCCCATGGGCACCTTGGTCTGCCCGATGGTCAGGCGGCCCACCGGCAGGGAGCGGCGCAGCCGGTAGTCGGCGGCGCCCAGGCTGCCTTCGGCCACGTCCGTCTCGATGCGAAAATCCCAGTTCTCGTCCAGGTCGCCGCCGACGCCGAAGCGCGCCCGACGGTTGTTGAAGCCGTCATCGAACTCGACGTTGTCCTCGTCGTAGAAGCCCGCGTCCAGGTGCAGACGACCGCGCACCTCGAATTCCGGATACGCAAACGCCTGCGAAACTCCGGCCAGGCCCATGCCCGCCGCAATGCCCAGTGCTGTCAGTTTGGTGGTGGTGTTCACAATGCCTCCATCGGGTCGTTCGTGTAGAAATTCCGGCGCCAACGTTAGGCCGCGGACATGACCATTTCCTGAACATTCCGTGACCGTTTGGTGACATGCCACGGTCGTTGCACCCAAACCACCAGCAGTCACGAATCGGTCACGCGGGCGTCATCCGCTGGTCACGCGTCCGCGTGACACTTGGTTCCCGTCATGGACTGGAGCTGAACGAGATGCATATCGCACTGGTATCCGAGACCTACCGCCCCGAAGCCAACGGCGTCGCAATGACATTGGGGAAACTCGTGGACCACCTGGCGCGATCCGGCCACACGGTGGACGTGATCACTCCCGCCGCCCGGGAACCCGGCGATGAAGCCAACGTCGTCACCGTTCCAGGCCTGGACCTGCCCGGCTACCCGGGCGTGCGCTTCGGCCTGCCGGCGGTGCGGCGGCTGAGCTCCAGGTGGCACCATGAGCGGCCCGACGTGGTGTACATCGCCACCCAGGGGCCTCTGGGGTGGGCGGCCGTACGTGCAGCAAGGCGGCTGCAACTGCCGGCGGTCTCCGGCTACCACACCCATTTCGCCGACTACAGCCATCATTACGGACTGGGTTTTGCTGCTCCGCTTCTAGAGGGGTATCTGCGACGCTTTCACCGGCGCACGGCGCTGACCCTGGCACCCACTCCAGTGCTGGCCGATCAGCTCCGCCGTGCCGGATTTGGCATAGTGGACGTGCTGCCCCGGGGCGTAGACACCGCACAGTTTTCTCCGGAACACCGAGACCGCGGGCTCCGGGCGAGCTGGGGTGTCATGCCGGGGACCAATGTGGTGCTGTACGTGGGACGGATCGCGGCAGAGAAGAACCTGGATGTCGCCGTCCGTGCGTTCCGAGCCATTCAAGCCAGTGATCCCCACGCCCGATTCGTGTTCGTGGGAGACGGTCCACTACGGGAGAGCCTGAAAGAACGCCACCCCGACTTCATCTTCACCGGCACGCTTACCGGCGACGCACTGGCGGAACACTACGCCTCTGCGGACATGTTCCTGTTTCCCAGCCTCACGGACACCTTCGGCAACGTGGTCATGGAGGCCATGGCCAGTGGCCTCACGGTGGTGGCCTTTGACAGCGGCGCCGCCGCCGAGCATATCCGCTCCTTTTCAAACGGCGTGGTTGCACCCTTCGGCGACGCCGACCGTTTCGTCGCCTTGAGCATCCTCATGGCGCGTGAAGCGCGGCTTCGCCAGCGCTTCGGCGCCATGGCGCACTGCAGGGTCCGTCATCACGCCTGGGACCGGGTGGGAGAGCGATTCGCCGGCCTGCTGGCGATGGCTGCGGAGCGGCGCGTCAGCACCGTACCAGAGCGGCCGCATCTGGCCCGCGCGGGCTGACGGCTCGGACGGAACGCCCCATACCTGTCATTGACGTGACCTTCTCACCCGTCATCTGAAACAGGATTGCAAGGAAACGGTCACGGTAATGTCATATTACACTGCTTCAATACCGGCA
>SKYZ01000096.1 GCA_007127625.1 Aquisalimonas sp.
CACGGCTGTCGTCGCTGCCGACAATGACCCGGTCCGGCTTCATGAAGTCGCTGATGGCCGCCCCTTCCTTGAGAAACTCGGGGTTGGAGACCACCGCGAACGGCACGTCCGCACCGCGCGCAGCCAGTGCGGCGCCCAGGGTCTCCCGGACCCGGTCGGCGGTCCCGACGGGCACCGTGGACTTGTCCACGATCACCCGGTATGCATTCATGTGCTCGCCGATGCTCTTCGCCACCTGCAGCACATACTTGAGATCGGCGGAACCGTCCTCGTCCGAGGGCGTGCCCACGGCGATGAATTGCAGCAACCCGTGACCCACGGCCTCCGCCACGTCGGTGGTAAAGCGCAGCCGGCCCGCCTCCCGGTTGGCCGCGATCATGTCCTCCAGCCCCGGCTCGTAGATCGGCACTTCGCCGCGGTTCAACTGCGCCACGCGCTCAGCGTTGATGTCGACGCAGAGCACGTCGTTGCCCGTCTCCGCCAGGCAGGTCCCCGTGACCAGGCCCACGTAGCCGCTGCCGTAAATGGTGACTTTCATGGTTCTGCAATCCCTTCAGAGCATTCAGACGTTGTAGTAATCGCGGTACCAGTCCACGAAGCGGCGCACACCCTCTTCCACCGGCGTGTCAGGGCGGTAGCCCACCTCCCGCACCAGGTCCTCGGCGTCGGCCCAGGTGTCGGGGACGTCACCCTGCTGCATGGGCAGCATGCGCTTGTCCGCCTCGCGACCCAGACACTCCTCCAGCACATGGATGTAGTGCATGAGCTCAACGGGGCGGTTATTGCCGATGTTGTAGAGCCGGTACGGCGCCGAACTGGTGGCAGGATCGGGCGTGTCTCCGGACCATTCGGGGTCCGAGGTCGCCACCTGATCCATGGAGCGGACCACGCCCTGGGCGATGTCGTCCACAAAGGTGAAATCGCGGCGGTGGTTGCCGTAGTTGAAGACGTCGATGGGCTCGCCATTGAGAATGGCCCGGGTGAACAGGAACAGGGCCATGTCCGGCCGGCCCCAGGGGCCGTAGACGGTGAAGAACCGCAGCCCCGTCACCGGCAATCGGTAGAGGTGGGCGTAGGTATGCGCCATGAGTTCATTGGCCTTCTTGGTGGCCGCGTACATGGACAACGGATGGTCCACATTCTGGTGCACCGAGAAGGGCATGGCGGTGTTGGCGCCGTAGACGGAGCTGGTGGAGGCGTACACCAGGTGCTCGACGCCGGCGTGGCGACAGCCCTCGAGGATATTCATGAACCCCACCACGTTGCTGTCCACGTAGGCGTGGGGGTTCTCAATGGAGTAGCGCACGCCGGCCTGGGCCGCCAGGTGGATCACCCGGTCGAAGCCGCTATGACGGAACAGGGCCATCATGCCGGCCTGGTCGGCCACGTCCAGGCGCACGAAACGGAACCGGTCCCAGGGGCGCAGGCGTTCGAGACGCGCCTCCTTGAGGGTGACATCGTAGTAATCGTTGAGATTATCCAGCCCGACGACGGTGTCGCCGCGCTGGAGCAACAGGTGTGCGACGTGGGAGCCGATGAACCCGGCGGCGCCGGTGACCAGTACCTTCATGGATGCCATTCCCTGCCCGGACAACGGAAAACCACCCGGCCATGAACGCTTGGCCGGGTGGACTCCGCGTATGGTACCGGGATGCCCCTGCCTGGGCCACCGATTCCGGTGTGGTTCAGCCTGACCCCGGGCCTCAGAACAGGCCCACCACCTGCTCGTTCTCGTCGATGTCGATGTGCGCCGCCGCGGGATCGCTGCCGAGCCCGGGCATGGTGCGGACATCACCGCACAGGGCATAGACGAACCCGGCACCGGCGGACAGCCGCACCTCCTTCACCGGCAGGGTCCAGCCGGTGGGTGCGCCCTGCAGGGACGGGTCCGCCGACAGGGACAGATGGGTCTTGGCGATGCACACGGGCAGCTCGCCGTAGCCCTGGTACTGGTAGGCATCAATCTGCCGACGCGCCTCGTTGCTGAAGACCACGCCGTCGGCCCCGTAGATATGGGTGGCAATGCGCTTGATCTTGTCGTCCAGGGCCATGTCGTCGGGGTACAGGAAGCGGAACTCGCCCGGGTCCTCCGCCGCCTCGGCCACGGCTTCGGCCAGTTCGGCGGCGCCGGAGCCGCCATCACGGACATGGGTGCACAGCGCCACCCGCGCCCCGGCCCCTTCGGCCACGTCACGAATGGCGGCGTGTTCGGAGGCAAAATCCGACGGGAAGACGTTGATCGCCACCACGGGGGAAATGCCGTGGGCGCGGATGTTGGCGATCTGGCGCCGCAGGTTGTCGGCGCCGGCGTAGACGTCATCCGGATTCTCGGCGGTCATGGCCTCCGGCAGCGGCCGCCCCGGCACCACGCTGAAACGCCCGGAGTGGAACTTGAGCCCGCGCACCGTGGCCACCAGCACGGCGGCATCCGGCTCCATGCCCGACGCCCGGCACTTGATGTTGAAGAACCGCTCGGCACCCATGTCGGCGCCAAAACCCGCCTCGGTGACCAGGAAGTCGCTGGTGCGCAGGGCAATCCGGTCGGCGACGATGGAGGAGTTGCCGTGGGCGATATTGCCGAAGGGGCCAGCGTGCATCAGCGCGGGGGTGTGCTCCAGGGTCTGCAGCAGATTGGGCTTCAGGGCGTCACGCAACAGCACGGTCATGGCACCGGCGGCACCGACATCCTCAGCGGTCACCGGCTGGTTGCTGCGGGTGTAGCCCACCACGATGCGGCCCAGGCGCTGGCGCAGATCACTAAGGGAGTGGGCCAGGGCCAGAATCGCCATGACTTCCGAGGCGGCGCTGATCTCGAACCCCGTCTGCCGCGTGAAACCGTCCCCCTGGGCACCGAGGCCGATGACCATGTTGCGCAGGCAACGGTCATTGATATCCATGGACCGCTTCCAGGTGATCCGCTGCGGATCCAGATCCACGCCACGGCGATGATGCAGGTGATTGTCGATCATGGCCGCCAGCAGGTTGTGCGCCGCCGCCACGGCGTGAATGTCCCCGGTGAGGTGGAGATTGATGCGCTCCATGGGGATCACCTGACTGTAGCCGCCACCGGCGGCGCCCCCCTTGATGCCCAGGGTCGGCCCCATGGAGGGCTGGCGCAGTGCCACCGACGCCGTGCGCCCTATGTGGTGAAACGCCTGGGCGAGCCCGATGGAGGTGGTGGTCTTGCCCTCGCCCAGCGGC
>SKYZ01000278.1 GCA_007127625.1 Aquisalimonas sp.
GCCTGGCCACCATTACCCGGGAGATCGCCGAACGCCACTGCCAAGGGCGCCTGGCCCTGGTGCTGGAAGGCGGGTACCACCTCGATTCCCTGTCCAACGGCGTGCACACGGTGCTACGAACGCTGGCGGGAGAGGATATCCCGGTGCCGCCTGAGCCGGGAATCGAGGAGGTCGCCGAGGCGGCCACCTTCCATCGCAATGCCTTCGCCGCGGAGTAAGGGTGCCGTAAGGGCGTGACAGCGCAGCCTCTGATCAGCCATGCTGAAGAAAAAGTTGGGAGGAGGAGCACGTGGACACCGGTTTCATCACGCGGCGCAGCCAATGGCCCGGGTCCCGAGTTCGCGGCGACCGTCCGGCCGTTTCCTTCGAGGACGGTGAAACGTGGACGCATGACGCCCTGCGACAACGCGTCAACAGCATCGCCAACGGCCTGCTCGCCCACGGCGTCGGCCACGGCGACCGGGTCGGCATTCTGCTGTACAACACCCTGGACTACTGGACGCTCTATCTGGCCACTGCCCGCATCGGCGCCATTGCCGTTCGGCTCAACTTCCGCCTGACCGCCGAGGAGCTGGCATTTGCCATCAACGACTCTGGGTGTCGGTTGCTGTGTTTCCACGTGAGCCTGGCGGCGACCCTGGAATCCGTGCGCCCGGACGTGTCGGTCGAGCGCTATGTCGGCCTGGCCGATGATGACGGCGCGCTGCCCGACTGGGCAGTGCCGTTCTCGGCGCTGACCACCGGCGCGCCGGATGAACCGACCTGCCCTCGCCCGGCGCCGGACGACCCGGCCATGCTCATGTACACCTCCGGCACCACGGGGCGCCCCAAGGGCGCCCTGTGGAACCACGCGAACACCCTGTGGTTCACCGCCATGCAGGCCATGCAGTGGCAACTGGACGAAGACTGCGTGGCCATGACCACCGGGCCAATGTACCACGTGGGTGCGGTCGAGGACCTGACCAGTGCCGCACTCGCCGTGGGCGGGCACGCCGTGGTGCTCCGCAGTGGCGGCTTCAGCATCCGCCGGGTGCTGGAGATCGTTCAGCACCGGGGGGTGACGGACCTGTTCCTGTTTCCGTTCATGATCTACGAACTGGCGCAGCTGAGCGCGGATGAGGCAGCCAACCATGACATGGGTAGCGTGCGCCGCATCCTCTCCGGCGGCGATCCACTGCTGCCCTGGGCCACCGACGTACTGCGTCAGCGTTATCCGTGGATCGAGGTCGTCCAGGTCTTCGGGCTCACCGAGGGCACGCCCATCGCCGCGGCTTCCACGGGCGAGGAAACACTGAGCCATCCGGAAAGCGTCGGCCGCCCCATGCCATTCACGGAAATCACGTTGCGAGGGGAACAGGGCGATATCGTGGGACCCGGCGAGGAGGGGGAGATCTGGATACGCAGTCCGGTGGTCTGCGAGCGATACTGGAACCGCCCCGACGCCACCGCCGAGACCTTCGTGGACGGCTGGTGCCGAACGGGCGATCTGGGTCGGTTCACCGACAACGGGCTACTGTGCATTGCCGGGCGCAAGAAAGACATGATCCGCACCGGCGGGGAGAACGTCTATCCGGCGGAGGTGGAAGACGTACTCATGCGACACCCGGCCATACGCGAAGTGGCGGTGATCGCGGTTCCCGACCCGAAGTTCATCGAAACGGTCTGCGCCGTGGTGGTGCCAACCGCGGACGCGAACATCGATGAGCAGGCCGTGGTGCAGCACTGCCGGCAGTCCCTGGCGGGTTACAAATGTCCCCGCCATGTGGTTTTCGCCGACTCACTGCCGCGCACGCCCTCCGGCAAGCTGATGAAGTACAAGCTGCGCGAGACGCACTGGTCACTAGGCTCGAAACCCGGGCACTGACCGGCGCGCCCCGCACCGCTCAGTGCAGTTCGGCGTGGATTTCACGTCGCAACGACTGGGGATACTTCTCGCAGAATCTGTCGTGGACCACCTGGAGCTTCTCTGCGTGTCGCGTGTCTCCGCGGGCCCGTGCCATGGCGATGTCCTCGGTGATCATCTGCCGGATCCGCACGACTCCCTCCTCCGTGCGGACAAGACAATGTCCCAGTTCCATGGCGACCATTTCGTGGCAGTGTTCATGTTCAGCAATGGCTTCCACTTCCTCCTCGGTGAGATCCGTCATCGCGAGGCAGTCCTCAAATGTCAGCATGATTATTTCTCCTCCGCCCGCATCCCGGGGGTTGGTGCCGGGGCGGACGGGTAGTGCAGTGCCGTTCCGGGGCGTCAGCAGCTTCAGGGGCTCCTTGAAAGCTGCGTCACGCTAAGAATAGATCACAGTCGACGATTCGAACACGGTGCCGGATCAATTAATTTCGGCCGACTCACCCCAGCGCTGGGGCACGCGCTGGATCGCATCGGTGTCATACCCCCGTTCACCAAGGAAAGCCACGATGCGCTGGTACTCCGCCTCCGGCATGTCGGGCTCCCGCGCCATGATCCAGACATAGTCGCGCCGGGTGCGGCCGATGACCGTGTGCTCGTACTCCTCGTCCAGGTAGATGATCAGGAACTCGGCCTTGATCGGCCAGATGAACTGCATGCCCCACTCCGCATTGTCTTCGCTTCGCACGAACCCCTTGGGGTTGTAGCGCTTGAGCTCACCATCAAAGCCGCCCTGGCGAAAGGTAAACACCGTATCGATGGTGCCGTCGTCGTTGAGGCTGTAGCTCTCCACGGCGTTGTGGGCGTCACGCTCCAGGAACGTGGGGATGTTGGCGATCACGTACCAGTCGCCCATGTAGCGCTCCAGATCCACATGGTCGACGGTCTCCATGGGCGGACGACTCTGGCAGGCAACCAGCAGCAGGGTGGCAACGGCGATGAAGAGCAGACCGGCACGGATCATTGGCATTGTCTCGGGTGAACAGGGTACTGTTTCGATCCGCGGGGGGTGCGGGAGTTCAACGGGCTCTGGAGCAATGGCAGGCAATACACAGGAATCACCGCAACGCGCCGGGTTCCGGCACGGGCTGAGCAAGATCGCGCCCATGATCCCGGGTGTGATCCCGTTCGGGATGACCGCCGGCATCGCTGCGCTGGAGGCGGGGCTGGACCCCGTCGTCGGCATCGCCATGTCGTTGATCATTTTCGCCGGTGCAGCGCAGCTGGTGGCAGCCCAGCTCATCGGCGACGGCGCCCTGCCGCTGATGGTCGTGGTCACCGC
>SKYZ01000283.1 GCA_007127625.1 Aquisalimonas sp.
CAGAAAGCAAGCACGCTCCCATCGTCTAGCGGTCCAGGACGCCGCCCTCTCACGGCGGAAACCGGGGTTCAAGTCCCCGTGGGAGCGCCATCTCTCGACCTCCCTGAGTCTTCGCCTGTCCAATAGTGGTCCAATGAGCGTGTCGCAAACCGAGGCAGTCCATCCCGGCCTGATGCGCCGACTGGCGTCCCTGACCTACGATTCCATGCTGGTCTTCGCCGTACTGATGGCGGCCACGGCCCTGCTGCTGCCGATCACCGGCGGTGAAGCGGTGGACGGTCTCGGTCCGGCCACCTTCCTCTATCAGGCCTATCTACTGCTGGTGGTGTTCGGTTTCTTCGCCATGTGCTGGACCCACGGCGGCCAGACCCTTGGCATGCGGGCATGGCGGGTCAGACTGGTGCAGGTCGACGGCAGCCCTGTGCAACTGCGCGAGGCGGCCATGCGCTATGCGGCGGCGCTGCTGACGTGGATCCCGCTGGCGCTGATTCTGCTCTGGGCCCACCGGAACGGCCTCGGCGCGCTCGCGGCCGTGCCGGTGATCGGTGTCTTCGCGTGGAGCCTGGGCAGCCGCGAACGGCTCGCCTGGCACGATCGGCTCGCCGGAACACGCCTGATCGTCATTCCCAAGGGCCGGTGATCCAGGGTCCGGCCACCTGTCACGGTGGTTAGCGGCGTAGGCGTCGGGTGCATCGTGATGCACCTTCCCGGCTCCGGCCAACCAAGGGGCTCAATCCAGGGCGGTCGCGGTGCATCAAGATGCACCCTAAGAGTTGTTCGCCGGCGCCAAGGGCACGCGCTGAACCCAGGCGTCAGCGGATACGCGCGGTGAAGTAGACCGCCGCCGTCAGGAAGATCAGGGTCGGCAGCAGCGCACTGACCATGGGCGGTATGCCGTAGACCAGTCCCAGGTGATTCAGCAACCGGTTGGACAGGTAGAACGCAATACCGATCATCACGCCGACAAAGATGCGCTGCCCCGCCCCGGTGGAGCGCAGCGACCCGAAGGCCAGCGGAATGGTCAGCAGCAGCATGGTCAGGGTGGCGATGGGGGTGCCGATCTTCAGCCACAGGGCCAGCTCGTAGCGCTCGCTCTCCAGTTCGTTGCGCTGCAGATAGCCGATATAGGTCCACAGCTCCGCCATGGACAGCGTCTCCGGGTCCACCACCACCACGTCCAGCACTTCCGGCTGCAGGCCCGCCTCCCAGAACAGGGAATCCTGCCACTCGGTGTCGACGTTGCCATCGGCGAACCGGTTGCGCTGCACGTCGTGAAGATCCCAGCCGTCGCCCGCGTAACGGGCGCGGCTGGCGGTAATCACCTGCTGCAGCCGGCGCTCGTCATCAAAGGAATAGATGCGCACGTCCTCCAGCAGCGAGGCCGAAGGTGCCGAGCCGACACTGATGAACCGCTGTCCGTCCCGGGCCCAGAAACCGTCGCGGCTGAGCATGGAGACCTGCCCGCCCCGGGCCTGGGCCTCCACGTCCAGCGAGGCGCGCTCGGCCGGGGGAGCCACCCATTCGCCAATGGCCGCCGCCAGCAGCGCCAGCAGGAGACCGGCCATCATGACCGAACGGCCGATGTTGAGCACGGACATGCCCGAGGCCCGCATGACCACCAGTTCGTGCCGGGCGGCCATGCCACCCAGGGTCATCAGACTGCCGATGAGCGTGGCAATGGGAAACGCCTCATACGCCCGCTGCGGTCCAGTGAGCGCCACGTACAGCAGCGCCTGGAACGCGGTGTACTCGTCGTCGATGTCGCCGCTCTCATCGACGAAGGAAAAGATCAGTTCCATGGACACGATGATCAGCAGCACCGTGAGACTGCCACCGATCACTGCGCGGGCGATATAACGATCAAGAATGCGCACGCCCACCTCCTGCCCCGCTGCGGCCACCTCGTCGGGGTCGCAGTGCGCCATACTGGTGGGCCAGCCACAGCAGTGCCACCGTCGCGGCGATCACGTGCACCGGCCACAACCCCAGCCACGGGGGCAATGTGCCCTCCTCCAGCCAGCCCTGGCTGACGGTGAGCCCGTTGGAGTACACGGCATAGACCAGCACCGCCAGCAACAGTCGGCCGTAGCGGCCGTCCCGGGGCGAGCTGCGGCTCAGGGGAATCGCCATCAGCCCCAGGGTCACCACCATGACCGGCATGGACAGGCGCCACTGCAGCTCGGAGATGTCGCTCAGATCATCGGACCCCCACAGCTCCGACGTCGGCATGCCATCCCGGCGCACACGCACCTCCGGCGGGTCACCCTCGGCAATGCGTACGCCGTGCACGGCGTACTCGTACTCCCGCCAGCGGCCCTGTCCCGGCTCTCCGTCGTAACGGCGGCCATCCAGCAGCACCAGGTACTGGTCCCCGGTCTCGGGATCCGCTTCCACGTAACCTTCGTCGGCGCTGAGCAGGATCTGTTCACCTCCCTGCCGGGTCTGCAGGAAGACGTTGCGCATGCGCTCGCCGTCCTCGGAGAAACGCTCGATGTAGAACATGCCGTCCGCCTGGCTGGACTGGATGAAACGCCCCGGACGGATGGCCTGGATCTCCACCGCCTCCTGGGCCAACTGCTCCGCCTCGCGCCCTTCCCGGGCGGCCCAGGGGCCCATGTCCAGGGACATCCATGCAATGAGCATGGTCAGCGGTGCCGCCAGCAGGAACAGCGCCTTGTAGAGCTCCTTGGGACCGATACCGCAGGCCCCCAGGGCAGCCATCTCGCTGTCCCGATACAGCCTGCCCAGGGCGAGGATGATGCCGAGGAAGAAGCTGCCGGGAATGGCCAGGGCCAGGTAGCTCAGGGCCTTGTACCCCATGAGCTGCATGACCATGTCGCCGGGGATGGCACCACTGGCGGCGTCCCCCAGGTAGCGCACCAGGCGGTTGGTGAACAGCACCGCCGTCAACACCAGCGTGACGGCCAGCCAGGCCTGGCCGATCTCGCGGATGAGGTAGCGGGCGACGATGGTGAACCCCACGTTGCGTTCCTTCTCCGTACCGGTCGGGGAGCCCCCGGGAATCCTGCGGCGATCTGCGTTAAACTGCGCACCGTTATTGAGCGGCCTGGGCAGGATACCAGTCCGGCACCGTACGCACCGCATTCCTGAAAAGGACGAACGGGTCGAGGAGTTGCAGATGGAATACACCGTCAAGAGCGGGAATCCCGAAAAGCAGCGATCC
>SKYZ01000321.1 GCA_007127625.1 Aquisalimonas sp.
CAGCTCCCAGGGCCCGAAGGCACCGTCAATGGTGGCCAGGCGCAGGGTTTCCTCGCCGATGCCCAGGATGTCCGGTACCCAAAGGGCCGTGAGCCCCAGCAGAGCGCCCGCTATGGCGGGCTGCACCGGGGCGGGTACGGGCAGGCGTTCCGATAGTCGTCCAACCCCGAGAATGGCGTGCATGTACGCCCCGGCGACCAGGGCCCCCAGGGCACCGATCACGAGAAAGGCGCCGAACTCCCAGACCTGCGGCACGCCGGTCTCGGCCACGTGGAACAGGGCGTCGCGCTCGAATACCACGTCGGCCAGCACGTGCCCGACGATACCGGCGGCCGCCACCGGCGCAAAGGCACGCAGGGCGTAGTGACGCAACACCACTTCGTGCGCAAAGACGATCCCGGCCAGGGGCGCATTGAAGGCCGTGGCAATCACCGCCGCCACGCCGGCAGCGATGGCAATATTGTCCGCCGAACGCCCCGCTCTCAGCGCCCTGGCAACCAGGGAACCCAGCGTCGCGCCGATATGCACCAGTGGTCCATATTGGCCCACCGATGCCCCAGAACCGAGCGAAACGAGGCTGCTGCAGGCAGTGAGCACACCCGCCCGTGCCGGCAGACGCCCCCGGCGGGTCTGAACGGCGGCGATGACATCGGCGGGGGTGTGAGGGCGACGGCCGGGGATCCCCAGGTGCAACAGTCCCACCACCAGGCCGCCGATGGCGGGGACGGCAATGGTCACTGCCGGCAGCCACTCGCCGGGCTGAAACAGCATCCGGGCGCGGGGGGAGATCGCCAGCAGGTCATTCAGCCAACGGATCAGGCTGACGAATCCCAGGCCCAGCAAGGCCGCGATGGCACCGACCGCCGCGCCGAGCAAGACCAGCAACAACAGTGACAGCACCGCGCCGGCACGCCCCTGCCCGAACGGTTGATCCGGATTCTCCATGGTCCCCCTGCACGCGGCCGGCGTCCCGGCATCAGGACATATTGTCGACCCGACCGCGCCAGGCAGCAATGCAGGCTCCGTGCCGGCCTGCTCGGCGACGGGCCCGGTCAGTCCCAGGCCGGGCCGCGAACGGGGCAACCTCCGGCGTCAAGAGGAAACGGGGAGCTTCTTCGCCAACTCCTCGGCCGGCAAGTCCCCGTAGTCCTTGGCAATGCTCGCCGCCACGCAGTCGGCGGTGGGGGCATCCAGGCTTTCGCGCAGGTACCCCAGAAAACGCGGCTCAGCGGCGAGTATGAACTGCTCCGCATCACCGCTGGTGCGCAGGGAGCGCAAGTGTCCCGCCACCTCGGCGGCGAACCGGCGGGCGTACTTCTCGGACGTGGGCGTGCGCGGATCGGTACGCCGGAGCGTGGTCTTGGTGGACTCGTGCTGGGCCCCTTCGCCCTCTTCCTCGAGCTGGCCGGGATGCATCCTGCCTTCGGGGTGCTCCAGGCTCTCCAACTCTTCCACCGGGCCGAGACCGTCGCGAAACAGGATGCGTGCCCGGCTGGCGTCGGCAACAACAATGCATTTCTTCATGGCGGCTCCTCGTCATCTTGCAACTGCCCGCCCGGGTCACCTTGCGGTACCGCCTCATGGTTTCAACCCCGGAAGCGGCCACGGGTCACTGGCCTCCCGGACGACCGCACCCTACAATCCTGCCATCCCTGATCTTGCAGGAGCGACCCTATGCCGCGCACCCGACTGACCCTGCTGTTCTGCCTGCTGCTCGTGTCGGCGGCCCCGCACGCCGGGCAGCTCCCCGTCGCCGCGGCGCAGAACGAACCCCTCCAGCTCGCCTCGGTTCACGCCGCGGTGGGGCCAGTGGACGAGGACACCCAGTGGTTCGGCAAGCGCGAGGATCACACCGTACCGATCGCGTCACTGACCAAGGTGATGACCGCCCTGGTGGTGATGGATTCGGGGCTGCCGCTGGACGAGTGGCTCATCGTGGTGGAGCGCACCGAGGCCACGGAGAAGAACGCCTACTCGCGGATCCGTATCGGCTCGGAGTTGACGCGCGGGGAACTGCTGCGGCTTGCCCTGATGTCATCGGAAAACCTCGCCGCACATGTGCTCGCCAGCCATCACCCCGGCGGGCGTGATGCGTTCATCGCCGCCATGAACGACAAGGCGCGGGAACTGGGCATGTACAGCACCCACTTTGTCGACCCCAGCGGGCTGTCGCCGGAGAACCGGTCCACGGCCGCGGACATGCTCCGGATGGCCCGCGCCGCCCACGAGCGCGAGGCCATCCGGCGGTATTCCACGACCCCTTACCAGAGCGCCGCGTTCCGCGCACCGCGCTACCGCCTCGGCTACGGCAACACCAACCCGCTGGTCAGCAACCCGCGCTGGCCGGTCGCACTCAGCAAGACCGGCTACCTGAACGAGGCGGGACGCTGCCTGCTCATGGTCACCGAGATCGCCGGCGAGCCGGTGGCGATGGTGTTCCTCAACTCCCGGGGCACCCGCAGCCCACTGGGTGATGCCGGACGCACCCGGCGCTGGCTGACCACCGGTGACGGCGGCAGCGTGGCACCGTCTGCGCGCAGTTACGAGCAGGAGCAGGCCCGACAGCTCGAATCCCGGTGATCACGAACCGCCCCGTAGCGCTGGACAATTCCCGTGCCCTCGGGTCAATCACCGTTTCCCGGCGTGACGTGCCCGGCGAAAGATGGCATGTTGCTCGGGATAACACTGTTGGGAGGAGAAAAATCATGGGTACAACCACACGCTTTCACGCCATCATCGCTGCTCTCGCCGCCCTGGGGCTGGCGTTCGGCATGGGTTCCGCCGTGGCCGGGGACCACGAGGATATCTACCAGAACGAGGTCGCCGACAGCACGGATCTGACCAGCGATGACCTGTCCGACCGTCAGCTCGAGGCGTTCCTCAATGCCGCCGGTCAGGTGCAGGACATCCGGGCGAGCTATGCGGAGATGCTGCGTGAGGCCGGGGATGCCGACGAGCGTGCGGAACTGCGGCAGGGGGCAGCGGACGACATGGAAACCGCCATCCAGTTCAACGGTATCGACATAGAGACCTACCGGGGGATCGGCTATCTCTATCGCAACGATGACGAGGTCAAGCGACGGCTGGACCGCATGGCCAGCGGCATGTAACGCCTGCCCGGGCGACGTATTGCAGTTCGCCGGCTGAAACGAAAACGCCCGCTGCGCCGGATTCCGG
>SKYZ01000005.1 GCA_007127625.1 Aquisalimonas sp.
GCAGTCCGGGCCGGCGCAACGACGTCAAGCTGGCCGGCCTGATCCACAAGATGGGCTACCGCGGCACCACCTCCACCATGCTCAACTTCGGCGAGAACGACGACTGCGTCGGCTACCTGGTGGGCCAGCCCGGCGACGGCCTCAAGTGCATGTTCCACATGATGAACGAGGCCCGCATCGGTGTCGGCCTGGGCGCGGTCATGCTGGGTTACGGCGGCTACCTCTATTCGCTGAACTATGCGCGGGAGCGCCGCCAGGGTCGCGCCCCCGGCGAGAAGGATCCGACCTCGCCGCAGCGGCTGCTGGTGGAGCACGCCGATGTCCGCCGCATGCTGCTGGCGCAGAAGAGCTACGTGGAGGGCGGCCTGGCGCTGGGTCTCTACGGCGCCCGCCTGGTGGACGACGAGCGCACCCACCCGGACCCGGCGGCGCGCGAAGAGGCCGCCCGTCAGCTCGCCATACTCACGCCCATCATCAAGTCCTGGCCATCGGACTATTGCCTGCGGGCCAATGATCTCGCCATCCAGATTCTGGGCGGCTACGGCTACACCCGTGAATACCCCGTGGAGCAGTATTTCCGCGACAACCGCCTGAACCCCATTCACGAGGGTACCCACGGCATCCAGGCCCAGGACCTGCTCGGCCGCAAGGTGCGTCAGGAAGGGGGCGCGGCCTTCCGCAGCATGGTGGACGCCATGCGCAGCACGGCAGACGGCGTGGACAGCGACGGGCCGCAGGGATTGGCCGACCAGGCCGCGACGCTGCGCCGTGCTCTGGACACCCTGGAAGAGACCACCCGGACCCTGGGCGGTGTTGCGGAAACCGGCAACATGGAGCGCTACCTGGCCAACGCCAGCTATTATCTGGAGATGTTCGGCCACATCATCATCGCCTGGCTGTGGCTGCGCCAGGGCGTCACCGCCGCCGTAGCAACCCCGGCCAGTGACGACGACCGTGCCTTTTACCAGGGCAAGCTGGCCGCATGCCGGTATTTCATGAATGCCGAACTGCCGAAGATCCACCACCTGGCGGACCTGCTGCGGCAGGAGGAAGACACGCCACTGAGCACTCACCCCGACTGGCTATAGGATGGCTGCGGGAGTATCTCGACAATCCATAATGGAGGAGACCGCACCATGGACATGAAAGCCGACGATCCGGCCCTGAAGCTGGACTACGACAACCTCACCGAATGGGATGCCCGCGTCCAGCTGGCCGCCGCCTACCGGCTCGTCGCCCACTTCGGCTGGGACGACCTCATCTTCACGCACCTGTCCTGCCGCGTGCCGGGCCCGGAACATCACTTCCTGCTCAACCCCTACGGCTACCTGTTCCACGAGATCACCGCCTCGTCGCTGGTGAAGGTGGACAAGGACGGCAATGCCGTGGACGACGATGGCAAGGGCAAGATCAACCCGGCGGGCTTCACCATCCACAGCGCCGTGCACATGGCCCGGGACGACGCGCATGCCGTGATGCACCTGCACGAGCCCAACTGCATGGCCGTCTCCGCCACCGAGGGCGGGCTCAAACCGCTGAGCCAGACCGCCATGCTCTGCCAGGCCCATCTGGCCTTCCACGAGTACGAGGGCGTGGCCCTGAACCTGGACGAGCGCGAGCGCCTGATCCGGGACATGGGCGACAAGAACATCATGATGCTCTGGAACCACGGCGTGCTCACCGCCGGCAAGACCGTGCCGGAGGCGTTCATCTACCTGTACTTCTTCACCCGCGCCTGCGAGATCCAGGTGCGCGCCGGCAACGGTCCGCACCACCTGCCGGATCAGCAGGCCATCGACACCACCCGCGACCAAGGCCAGATGCTCGGCGGCGCCGCCAAGCTCGCCTGGCCAGGCCTCATCCGGATTGCCGATGAGCAGTACCCCGGGTTCCGGGATTAGGCGGGGATCATAAAACGGCTGTCGCGACTAACGTCGCTCCCACGGGGATGTGCACCTGTTCTCCTGTGGGAGCGACGTCAGTCGCGAACAGCAAACGAACGGCATCCAGGCGACGTGGATGCTTGATCAGGCGCGTTGCCGAGCTGCTCCCTCCTGTCAGCGATCAGGCTCGACAAGGTGCATCAAGATGCACCCTACGAACCGGCAGCGCGCCGGGCCGTGGCGCACGCCGGGCATCTTGATGCACCTTGTCACTCCGCCGTATTGACCGCACCCTGCATCATGGACACAACGCAAACCGGGTTCGCACCCTACTCCTCGAACAGGTCCTTCAGTGCCGGCGCCATGCGGCGGATGCTGGCCTCGCCTTCGGCGATGGCTTCCTCTGCACGGTCGAACTCCAGCAGCCCGATCTGGGCGAGCCGGGGTGATACCAGCAGATCCGGCGGATCGCCGGCCATGCGGCTGCGGGTGATGCGGTCCTGCATGATGTTAATGGAATTGGCGGTGACCTGCATGAGGCCGGGGCCAGGCTCGGTTGCCGGCGTCCCCCGGGCGCCGGGCCTGAACTGGGCCATCTGCTGGAAATAGGGAATCTGCGGGATTGGCGGCATCTGGGGGATGGGCGGCATTTTCAGCCACGGGGCGTGGGCACGGATGCCGGCAGCAAGGCGGTCCACCCAGTTGGGATCCGAACGCTCCGCAGCACGCTGCCGCGACCCCGTGCCGCCACGACGGAAGTGGCGACCGAGCAGATCCCCGTTCAGGCTCACGGCAATCACTCGCTCGGCGCCCATGGCACGGCACAGCGACACCGGAACCGGATTCACCAGACCACCGTCCACCAGCCAGCGGCCGTTGTGGTGCACCGGCGTGAACATGCCCGGCAGCGACATGGAGGCGCGCACGGCCTCCGCCACCGAGCCCTCGCGCATCCAGACTTCCAGCCCGGTATCCAGTTCCGTGGCCACGGCGCCGAAGGGCAGGCGCAGATCCTCGAACTGCGCGTCCCCGAAGTTCTCGTGGAAGGTGCGTACCAGGCGCTTGCCCTCGAAGAAGCCGCCTGGAGAGAACCCCAGATCCATGTAGCCGATGATGTCCCGGCGGGTGAGCCGCAACACCCATTCCTCGAAGCCCTCCAGGGCGTCCAGGCCGTAGATGGCGCCGACGATGGCCCCCACCGATGTGCCCGCCACCAGGTCGGGCTCGATATCCATCTCGGCCAGCGCCTTGATCACGCCCACGTGGGCCCAGCCACGGGCGGACCCGCC
>SKYZ01000402.1 GCA_007127625.1 Aquisalimonas sp.
CAACTACTACGGCACCGTCGGCTCCAACCGCGACGAGTTCGTGGTGGTGCGCAAGATGGATCGGGTGGACTGGCTCGAGGGTGACGACGAAAGCATTTACGAGGCGGAGGAACAGGCATGAAGGTCCGCGCGCAGATTGGGAAAGTCCTGAACCTGGACAAGTGCATCGGGTGCCATACCTGTTCGGTGACGTGCAAGAACGTGTGGACGTCCCGCGAGGGCATGGAGTACGCCTGGTTCAACAACGTCGAAACCAAGCCGGGCGTCGGCTATCCCAAGGACTGGGAAAACCAGGACCGCTGGAACGGCGGCTGGGCCGTACGGGGCGGCAAGCTCCAGCCCAAGGCCGGCAGCAAGTGGCGGATCCTGGCGAACATCTTCGCCAACCCGGACCTGCCGTCCATTGACGACTACTATGAGCCGTTCAACTTCGACTATCAGCGGCTCCACAACGCCCCTGACTCCAAGCACCAGCCGGTGGCCAAGCCGTTCTCGGCGCTAACGGGTCAGCCCATGGACAAGATCGAGTGGGGCCCGAACTGGGAGGAAATCCTGGGCGGGGAGTTCGAGAAGCGCTCCCAGGACTACAACTTCCAGAACGTCCAGAAGGAGATCTACGGGCAGTTCGAAAACACCTTCATGATGTATCTGCCCCGGCTGTGCGAGCACTGCCTGAACCCCACCTGCGTGGCTTCGTGCCCCTCCGGCGCGATCTACAAGCGGGAGGAGGACGGCATTGTCCTGATCGACCAGGACAAGTGCCGCGGCTGGCGCATGTGCATCAGCGGGTGCCCGTACAAGAAGATCTACTACAACTGGCAGAGCGGCAAGTCCGAGAAGTGCACCTTCTGCTTCCCGCGCATCGAGGTGGGCGAGCCCACGGTGTGCTCCGAGACCTGTGTCGGCCGTATCCGCTACCTGGGCGTGATCCTCTACGATGCCGACCGCATCGAGGAGGCGGCCAGCGCGCCGTCGGAGCAGGATCTCTACGAGCAGCAGATGCGCGTGTTCCTGGATCCGCACGATCCGGAGGTCATCGCCGAGGCGAAGAAGGCGGGCATCCCGGAGCAATGGCTCGAGGCCGCCCAGCGGTCGCCGGTCTACAAGATGGCCATGGACTGGAAGGTCGCCTTCCCGCTGCACCCCGAGTACCGGACCCTGCCCATGGTGTGGTACGTGCCGCCGCTGTCGCCGATCCAGTCGGCGGCGGACGCCGGCAACATCGACAACGAAGGGCTGATTCCGGACGTGGGCTCCCTGCGCATCCCGGTGAAGTACCTGGCCAACATGCTCACCGCCGGTGACGAGCGGCCGGTGATCAGGGCGCTGGAGCGGATGCTTGCCATGCGCAAGTTCAAGCGCAGTCAGACCGTGGACGGTGATCCGGATTACAGCGTGCTGGAGCAGGTTGGGCTGTCGGAAGACATGGTGGAGGACATGTACCAGATCATGGCCATCGCCAACTACGAGGACCGCTTCGACATTCCCACCAACAGCAAGGAGCTCTCCCACGAGGACCCCTACGGCGAGCGCTCCGGCTGCGGCTTCAGCTTTGGCGACGGCTGCAACACCGCCAGCAGCGGCCGGACCAAGACGGATATCTTTGGCGGGCGGCCCGCCTCCAGGCGGGAGTATGGCTTCCCGGATATCCAGGTCTACCAGTCCCAGGCCGCCAGAAAGCCGAAGGTGACCGAGGAGGGATCGTCATGAGGGTGCTGAAGGCCATTGCCGTGCTGCTGGATTATCCCGGCGAAGCGGTTCAGGCCCACGGCGGCGAGCTCATCGACGTGATCGGCGAAGAGCACCGCCTGGAACCCGGTACGCGGCGCCAGCTCATCGAGCTGGTGCGGCGGCGCCAGGAGGCCGACCTGATGGACATTCAGGCCGAGTACGTGGGCCTGTTCGACCGCAGCCGCTCGCTCTCCCTGCACCTGTTCGAACATGTGCACGGGGAGTCCCGCGATCGGGGGCAGGCCATGGTGGATCTGCAGAACGTCTATCGCGAGGAAGGGCTGGAAGTCAGCGCCAACGAGCTGCCGGACTACGTGCCGCTGTTCCTGGAGTTCTGCTCCCGGTTGCCGGAGGAGAACGCCAGGGCCTGGCTGGAGGAGGTGTGGCACCTGCTGCAGCTCCTGCACGGGCGCCTGGCGGAGCGCGACAGCGAGTATCAGTGGTTGTTCAAGGGGCTCATCGAGCTGGGTGGCCTGGAGACGGCGGACGAGCAGCTCCAGCGCCAGCTTCGTGACGAGGAGCGGGACGACACGCCGGAGAAGCTCGACGAGGTCTGGGCCGAAGAGCCCGTGACCTTCGGGCCCACCTCCGGGGGCTGCGGCGGCGCCAAGACGAACCAGGGCCAGGCCGTCCCGGTGGACTGGTCGGCACTCAAGCGCAACAGCGCGTGAGGATTGCGGTTTAGGAGAATTACATCATGTTCGAATACCTCCATGATCTTGCCTTTGCGGTATTCCCCTACATTGCCGGGACGGTGTTCCTGGTGGGGAGCCTGATCCGCTTCGAGAAGAGTCAGTACACCTGGAAGAGCAACACGACGCAGCTCATGTCCGGCGGGCCGCGTTTCCGCTGGGGCATCAACCTCTTCCATATTGGCATCATTCTGCTGTTCTTCGGCCACCTGTTCGGGTTGCTCACGCCGACGGCGGTCTACACGGCCATGGGTCTGACGCCTGGCGCCAAGCAGCTCCTGGCCATTATCGCCGGGGGCATCTTCGGCATCGTCACCCTGGTGGGCGTGGTGATCCTGCTCCACCGCCGGCTGACGGACCCGCGGGTACGCAAGACCAGCTACCCGATGGACTCCTTCATCCTGATCCTGCTGGCGGCGCAGCTTGTCACCGGCCTGCTGACCATCCCGGTGTCCACCGGCCACCTGGACGGCGAGGTGATGCAGCAGATTTCCGCCTGGGCGCAGGGTCTGGTGACGTTCCAGACCGGTGCCGCGGCCACCATCTATGACATCCACTGGATCTACAAGCTGCACATGTTCCTGGGGATGCTCATGTTCCTGGTGTTCCCGTTCACCCGCCTGGTGCACATCTGGAGCGTGCCCTACGGCTACGCCTTCCGCGCCTGGCAGGTGGTCCGCATGCGGTCGGTGTAATCGGAGTGCTCTGGAAGGGTCGCGACTCGCGTCGCTCCTACAGCCAAGGCGGCCCGTAGGAGCGGCGCAAGCCGCGACAACCAGAACCGGCACACGAACCAGGGAAAGGATCATGGCACCGTAGGGTGGACCTTCAGGTCCACCCTACGGCGGCACAAGAGCTGCCGGAACCGGGTGCAGAGGGCTGCATCACACGGCAACAAACCGGAGAGCACCATGTCCATCCACGTCAACGGCATCGAAATATCGAGCCGGGCCATCAACATCGAGTCCGCCTACCATCAGGAATCCGGTGCCGATCCGCGTTACGCGCAGCGCCGCGCGGCGGTGGCCCTGACGGTGCGGGAACTGCTCAAGCAGCGCGCCGAGCAGCTGCGCATGGAGGTCCCGGACGACGACGATGCGCTGGACCCGGTGATCGACGAACTCATCGCCGAGGAAGTCCATATCCCGGAGGCGGACACCGAAACCTGCCGCCGCTGGTACGAGCAGAACCCGTCGCGCTTCCGTTCGCCGGATCTGGCCGAGGTGCGCCACATCCTCATCGCCGGCCATCCGGAGGATCTCAAGGAGCGCGAGCAGGCGCGAACCACCGCCGAGCAGCTCATCGAGGAGCTGCAGCACAACCCCGGTGTCTTCGCCGAGCGGGCCAGGCAGTACTCCCGCTGCCCCTCTGCGGAGCAGGGCGGCTGGCTGGGTCAGGTGAGCAACGGCGAAACGGTCCCCGAGTTCGAGGATGCGGTGTTGCGGCTGCCGGTGGGCCTTGCGGAACAGCCCATCAAGACGCGCTATGGCTTCCACGTGGTGGACGTGCTGCAGCACGTCTCCGGCGAGCAGCTGCCGTTCGAGGCGGTGGAAGCGCGTATCAAGGAGTACCTGGAGGCCGTCTCGCGCCAGCGGGCCATCAGTCAGTACATCAAGCTCCTGGCAGGGGAGGCCGAGATCCGCGGCATCGACCTGGACCAGGCCGAATCCCTCCTGATCCAGTAAGGCAGATCAATGAACACCAATATCCGCATTCAGAGCTTCGGCGACCTCCTGGAAGTCGGACTGCAGCAGGCCGAGCCCCAGCGCCTGTTGCTTGTGCTGCTCAAGGCCGAGCCCGAAGACGAGGCCACACACCACAACAATGGTGAGGCCATCGAAGGGGGTGGCCTGCTGCGCCCGGTGATGGCCACAGACCGGGAACTCACCGAAGAGCTGCGGCTGGACGCACTGGTGGAAGAGGCTGACCAGTCCGGCCTCAGCTGGGACCTCATCATGGTGTCCAGCCTGTCCGCCTCCGGTGGCCGCCTGCCCACCGAAGAGGAGGCCGAGCCCTACCTCAAGCAGATGGCCGAGGCCGTCGAGATGGGTGCCGATCTCTCCCGCTACGCCGTGTTCGACCGTGCCGGCAGCCCGGTGCAGTTGCAGACGCGCATGACCAGCTGAGCCAGGGGCGAGCAAGCGTGACCGACTGCTGCAGCATCAAGCAAGCCATGCACACGCCGGAGGAAGCCCTGCAGCGTATGCTGGACGCCGTTGCCGTCTCCGGCAGCGAGGAAACCGTGCCGCTACGGGACTGCCGCGGTCGCGTGCTGGCGCGGGAACTGGTCTCGCGGGTTACTGCACCGCCCCACGACAACTCTGCCATGGATGGGTATGCCCTGCGTGCCGCCGACGCCCGTGCCCACGCGGGCGTGTTGCCGCTGTCCGGCGTGGCCGCCGCCGGGCAGCCGCCGGTGGAGCTGCCCGCAGGTACCGCCATGCGCATCTTCACGGGCGCGGCGATTCCCCACGGCGCGGATACCGTGGTGATGCAGGAGCGATGCAAGGAGGGCGAGCGCCAGGTTCGCGTTCCGGAGAGCCCGATGGCCGGTGATCATATCCGCCTGGCCGGCGAGGATCTGGCCGCCGGTGCACCGATTCTCGCCGCAGGAACCCGCCTGCAGCCCCAGCACCTCGCCCTGGCGGCCACCGCCGGTTATGGCACGCTGCCGGTACACCGTCGACTGCGGGTGGCCGTGCTGGTGACCGGTGATGAACTGGTGGAGCCCGGCACCGACATCAAACCGGGCCAGATCTACAACTCCAACGGTTACGCACTGCTCGGGCTGCTTCAGGGCCTGGAGTGCGACGTGCGCGGGCCCGCCATTGTCCCGGACGATCTCGAAGCCACTCGGGCCATGCTGCAGGATGCCGCTGATGACGCGGATTTCATCATCACCAGCGGTGGTGTGTCCGTGGGGGACGCGGATTTCGTCAAGGATGCCGTGGAGAGCCTCGGCACGCTGGACCTGTGGCGTATCAGCATCAAGCCCGGCAAGCCCGTCGCCGTGGGCAGGGTTGGCACCACGCCGTTCCTCGGCCTACCCGGTAACCCGGTCTCCATGTTCGTGACCTTCTGCCTGTTCGGCCGTCCCATGATCCTCAAACGCCAGGGCGCTGCCGACATCCATCCCCGATCCGTGCCCGTGCGCGCAGACTTCACCCTGGACAAGGCGGACCCCCGGACTCGCTACCTCCGCGCCCGTCTCGCCGCCGACGGCGAACACCAGCGCGCCAGTCTCTACCCGGATCAGGGTTCCGGCATCATGAGCTCCACCACCTGGGCCAACGCCCTAGTGGAAATCCCCCCCGAGACCCACGTTCACGGCGGCGATATCCTTCAGGCCTACGCTTACCACGATCTCCTCAGTTAGCCGGTCAGACAGGGGCTCCCGGTGATGCGTCTGTGGCGGTGCTATTCTAATCGTTGACACCGTCGGCGATTCAGGCACTCGGGAGGCTGGGATCATGTCACAGTGGAAATGCAGTGTTGCTCCCTCCTCGATGCGCGATGCCCGCGCCTCGCTGGGGCATCTGGCGGAGCAGGTCTATCGGGTGAACGCCGACAGCGAGCAGGAGGCCCTGGAAAAGACCAAGGCGGAGCTCGAAGAGCGGGGCGCCCCAATGACCATGCTTCCGGCCGATCTGCTGGACGACTGGCTGATCGCGGAGCCGGACGAGGGGCCGTGATCCAGGGGCCGGCCGGCGCACCCGTAGCGGGGTGCGCCGACGTGTGGCGGGTGTTGTGACGTCGGGATGACCGTCGGTGATGTCGGCCAGGGGCTCGCGCGAATGGTTCAGCGTGTCCTCAATGGCCGAGAACGTCGTCCTTGCCCGTGTGGGCGATGGTCATGACCTCCTCGATTTTCGTCTCAGGAACGCCCAGCTCTTCCAGCGTGTCACGGAAGTGGCTCATGAAGATGTCGTAGCCCTCCTCGTCGAGGCCCTGCTGCCGGGCACGCTCGTGTGCCGCGTGCAGGTTGCGCCCGGTATAGCGGTTGGGGCCGCCGAAAGCCATGGCCAGAAAGTCTTTCTGCCGCGCCTTGATCCGGTCCACGTCCAAGCCGTCGAAATAGGGGCTTACACGCGAGTCCGTGAGTACCTTCGCGTAGAACCGGTCCAGGGCCATGCCAATGGCTTCGTCTCCACCCAGATCAGCATGTAATGACATGTGGGTTATCTCCTAGCAGTCCGCCGGCGGGACGTGCACCGTGCCGGGTTCGCCGTTGGGTACACCGAAAAAGGTCGCGTAGACCCGTGTTCTGTCCTCGCCGCTGGGATTCACCGCGACATGGACGTTGCCCTGACCGGGATCGAGCCACGCCTGCCCGGCCTGGTAGGTGCGCGTGACGCAGTCGTCGGCGTTGGTCACTTCAAGGGCGCCCTCGACAATGGCCACCACCACCGCTCCGGGGTGGGTGTGCCAGCCGGATGACCCGTTCGGTTCCCACTCCACCTCGGCCATGACGACGGTGCCGGCACTGCCAAGATCGGCCACGAGCTCGCCGGGGTTGTCGCCGGGCTCCTTGTAGGTGAACCGGAACTGTGCGGCTACCTCATCGGCAAAGGCGGTATGTCCCGCCAGTATTCTTGCCGAGAACCCGTCGGGTTGATCCGGTTCGGACGCGAGTGCGTTCGACGTGACGCCGGTGAAGCCCACGGCGAGTACCAACGGCACCGCGAGGCCGGCAAAGCCGGGCAGGCGCCGTGTCCACTGCCGCCGACGGCTGCTGCGCCGGCATCCCGATTGGGTGTTTCGTTCGCTGTTCATCTTCCGCTTCCTCCAGGAATTCCTTCTCTCCCGGGCCGGCGTTGTCCGGCCGCTGCAGGGGCGAGGCCACGGCCGAGGTCGGGGGCTGCCCCATCTCGATGCTACGGGCGGTCGGCCGGCGGGGGATCCGTAACCACTACTGAACCGTTTACGGGTCAGGCCGTTTCAGGGCCAGCTCGTCGGCACGCCGGATCAGCTCTCGCTTCGAGGTAACTCCGAGCTTGAGGTAACTGTTGGCAAGATGGGTCTCGACGGTGCGGCGGCCGATGAACAGGCGCTCGCCGATCTCGCGGGCGGTATGACCCCGGGTGGCCAGCAGGAGGACGTCCCGCTCGCGGTCCGTCAGCGCGCCGGGGCCGTGGACTGTGGCCGCCCGCCGACCGCGGCTGCCCAGGCGGGTCAGCCTGGACAGCGCCATGTCGTGGCGCCAGACAGCGCCGCAGCCGTGGAGAACGTCGACGGCCCGGGATAGCGTTGCCACTGCCGCCGACCGATCCATCTGTTCCAGTGCGCGGCCCTGCGCGTCGAGCGCGATGCCGTGAAGCAGATGATAGCCCGCGGCGGCGAAATCGTTCGCGGCCCGGGCGGCGGCCGTCGCCGCGCCAGGTAGGCGTCCGCTTACAAGTTCGCTCCAGGCGCGTGCCAGCAGTGCCAGGCCGGGCAGGAGACCGCCGCCGGCCGTACGGGCGATGGTGTTGACGCGATCGGCTGCCTGCTCAGCCGTCGCCGCCTCGCCGGCCTCAGCGGCGATCTGGGCAGTATCCACGAGCACCAATGCCTCGCAGGGGGCGGCGCCGATCCTGCCCAGGGGGGTTGCCGCGTGCTCGAGCGTTACCAGGGCGCGCCCGTGATCGCCGTCGTGCCAGGCGAGGAACCCGGTTGACCACTCCCACCAGCAGCTCCAGGCGAGGATATGCCGGCTGCCGTACGTTGCGCGGGCCAGTTCCAGGCCGCCGTCGGAGCGTCCGCGCAACCCCATCTCCGCGTACAGCCGGGCGCCCAGTGCCGCGGCCCAGGCCCGCCGCCGGCTGCCGCGGACAGGCCGGCGCACCGCCGCGCGTTCGACCGCGGCAGCCGCATCCGCCAGACGGCCTGCGAGCCAGGCGCAGTGCGCCAGATTCTCGTGGGTCAGGGCGTCCGGGGCCCGGGCATCGGCGCTGGTCGCCGCCTCAAGCGACGCGAACGCCTCAGGCAGATGCCCGGCGAGCGACAGGATGGTTGCGCGCTGGGACAGGGCCCAGGCCACGCGATAGCTCAGATGTGACTGCCGGGCCAGCTCAACGCTGTACTGAAACAGCCGGTCGGCCTCCTGGAAATGGCCGGACCAACCCAGTGCATACGCCCGGGTTCCGGCCGCATGGACGGCAGCACGCAGGTGTCCGCCTGTCAGGGCGTCCTCCAGGACTGCCGCCGCCAGTTCCGCGTCCTCGGCCAGGCTTTCCCCGCAGCCGCGCAGCCAGGCCAACTCGTTGCGCGCCAGCAGGGCGCGCTCTGTCTGTCCGGCCGTCTCGAAGCACGTGACCGCGGCCCGACAGGCCTGCTCCCCTTCGGCGAGCAGGCCGGCACCGAATGACAGAAAGGCGGCGAGGTGCAGCCGTACCGTGCCCAGTGCGGCGAGATCGTCTGCGTCCACAAGGGGGTCGATCCGTTCCATGGCGGCAACCGCCGTGGCGGTGTCTCCTTCCGCGAGATGGGACAGCACCCATTCGGACTCCCAGGTCATGGCATGCAGCACCCGCAGCCAGCGCGGGTCATCGGCGGGTAGCAGCTCCAGAAGTGCCGCAACCGCCGCGAGGGCCTCCTGGTAGAGCCCGCGGGCCTCGGCCTGCATCATGGCGTTGCACAACGCTTCGATGGCTTCGTCATCGCCGGGCCCCGCCGCGCGCGCATAGTGACCGGCGGCGGAACCGAGCCGGCCGGCGCGCAGGAGTATGCGGGCGATGGTCCGGTGCAGGACGCGGCGCCGGGTGCCGCCGATCTGCCGGTAGACGGCGTCGGCGACAACAGGGTGCGCGATATCATAGGTGAGCACTGCCCCATCCGCGTGTTCGTTTGCCAGGTGGGCATTGCAGAGTTCTTCCAGGGCGGCACCGAGCTTCTCCAGGTCCATGCCCGTGACGTCACCCAGATTGTCGGCCTCGATCCGCTGTTCGACCACCGCCAATGCCTCGAGCACGGACCGGGGCGCTGGACGCAGAGCTTGGAACTCCAGATTGACACGCTCCTGCAGGCTTTCCGGGATCCGCTCCAGTCGTGGGCTTGCCGGATCGGCGCCTTCCTCCAGAAACGCTCGCAGCAGGCCGATGATGTAGAGCGGGTGCCCGTTGGAGCGCTCCATCAGCCAGGTCACCAGCGGTTCCATGACGAAGGTGGATTCCAGCCCTGGTTCGCTGCGCAGGACGTCGTGCGCCAGCTGCACCACGTCCGCACGGGTCAGTGGCTCCAGCGCAACCCGGCGCAGCAGACCGTCCTCGGTCAGACCCACCAGCACCTCGTCGGCAATGGGATGTCGGTGCAATTCACCTGGCCGTGCCGTGGCGAGTATGCCGATCGACGCTCCCGAGAGCCGGCGTGCCAGGTAACGCAATGCCTCCCACGACGACATGTCCGCCAGGTGAACATCGTCCAGGGCGATGATGAGGGGCGCGTCAGCACTGAGCCTGTCGAACAGGTCCACCAGCCCTTCCAGGAGTTCCTGGCGTTGCGGTTCCCGGTGGAGCGGGGAGGTAGCGGGTTCCATCGAGGTCAGCAATGACGCCAGAGCCGACCGGCAGAGACGCCTTACCTCGGTGCGGTCGAGACGGCGCAGGTGCCGGTCTATTGCCTCGGTCCAGAGGCCCAGTGAGGCAGTGCCGCCCCAACGGTAGGCCCGCGCGGACAGGCACACGGCCCTGCCGGAGAAGCGTTGCAGCATCTCGGCCGCCAGCCGTGTCTTGCCCAGCCCCGGCGTGCCGGTGACCATCACCACGCGGAAATCGCCCGCAAGAACCCGCTGAAACTCGCCGTCAATCTCCCGCAGCACCCGGTCGCGCCCCGCGAGCGGAGGCCCGAGAGACACCCCATCGCGTGGCCGGGTCGTGTTCATGCCTTGCCTGCATCAGCGCAACGGGTTCAGGGAAGGTGCCTGTCGTTCAATGGAATATATAGTTGTCGGAAGGCGACTCCACCACCGCCCCGGAACCAAAGTCCCCAGCGCAATGCCCGAGGGGCGGCCGCTATCCCGAATTCGTGAAGAATCCGCCAACTGATTTGGGTCTCCTCATTGACTGACGTCGGGTATTGAAGTCCCGCCGCGGTCGCCCCAACTCATAAGGAATCGCCTCCGACGAGACCGTCCAGGCGGGGCGGTTGCTGAAGGGGCTGGCCCCGGATCTGGAGACCGTGACCACGGTCGGTCAGCTCCAGTCGGACACCGGCGGCATGCTGCGTGTGCCGCGCGCCGCGGAAGATATTGCCTTTCTCCAGTACACCTCCGGAACCACCGGGAACCCCAAGGGCGTGACCCTGACGCACGCCAATCTGCTGGCGAACATCCGTACCATCGTCGAGGTGATTGACGCCGACCACAACGACCACTTCGTGAGCTGGCTGCCGCTGTACCACGATATGGGCCTCATCGGTGCCTGTCTGGGGACGTTGTACGCCGGCACGCCGCTGACGCTGATGTCTCCCCTCCAGTTCATGGCCCGGCCCCAGCGCTGGCTGTGGGCCATCCACCGTTGCGGGGGAACGCTGTCAGCCGCGCCCAACTTCGCCTACGATCTCTGCGCCCACCGCCTGGCGGAGGAGGAACTCGCCGGTCTGGACCTGTCCACCTGGCGGGTCGCGTTCAACGGTGCCGAACCCGTGAGCCCGCGGACCCTGGAGGCGTTTCAGAAGCGCTTCGGGCCCTACGGCTTCCACAGTGAGACCATGAAACCGGTCTACGGGCTGGCGGAAACCTCGGTGGGGCTGACGTTCCCGCCCCTGGATCGGGCGCCCGTGGTCGAGCACATCCGGCGTGAGCCCTTCGAGCAGCAGGGGCACGCCGAGCTTGCCGGATCACGGGATGACGACAGTTTGCCGATGGTGGCCTGCGGCAGCGTGTTGCCGGGGCACGAGATTCGCGTGGTGGACGACCAGGGACAACCATTGCCGGACCGCCGCCAGGGCGAACTCCAGTTCCGCGGCCCGTCATGCACCAGCGGGTACTACCGTGACCCCGAGGCCACGGCGCGGCTGATCACCCCGGACGGCTGGCTGAATTCCGGTGACCTGGCGTACCTGAGTGACGGTGAGCTCTTCATCACCGGCCGCGTGAAGGACGTGATCATTCGCGGCGGCCGGAACTTCTACCCCTATGAGCTGGAACAGGCCGTGTCCCGCATCGACGGCGTGCGCCGGAACAACGTGGCCGTGTTCGCCAGCCCCGATCCGGACACCGCCGCCGACCGCCTGGTGGTGGTGGCGGAGACCCGCGTGACTGATCCCACTCGGCGGCAGGAGTTGGAGCACGCCATTCGGGACACCGCCCTGCGGTTGCTGGAGACGGCGCCGGAGGTGGTGGTGCTGGCCCCGCCCGAATCCGTGCCCAAGACCTCCAGCGGCAAGATCCGCCGTCCGGCGTGCAGGCAGCTGTTCGAGCGCGGCGA
>SKYZ01000359.1 GCA_007127625.1 Aquisalimonas sp.
CACGACCGCGCCTCCGGCGGCGGCCATCCCCGAACGCTGCGCGGTCTCAAGGTCGAACCCCTTGCCCGCATCCCAGAACAGGTGCCGGATGCCGTTGCACAGGTGGTAGAAAAGGCCGAGGGTGAACAGAAACAGGATGATCATCCCCAGCCAGGAACCCAGCACGCCCTGGGCACGGGCGAAAGCGTTCGGTCCGCTGGCGAGGGAAACCAGCCAGTAGATCACCAGCAGCGAACCGACGCTGTTGGCCACGCCGGCAGCTCGGTGGGAAATGGAGAGCACCGACGTCCATTGGGGCCGGTAGATCTGCAGATGGGGGGATAGCGGTCGATTATCGGTTGGCATCGTGACTCGCTCCGCAAGGGCCTGTGATTCCGAAGGATGCGCGAGCACCCCTGTGAGTCGGCTCCGCCGCACGTCCGGCTGCATTGCGGGGCTGGCAGCGCGTTCCGTACAGATCCGGGAACCGAGAGCGGACCGGACGTGGGGCAGCGTCACCCCGGGCCCGGCCCATACAAGCGGGCTCATAAACTAAACCGTCCGCCCCCGTGATGCAAGGCAGCACGGCTCGCGCGCGGCCCGGCACCCGCCCTGGACTGGCGGCGCCCCGGCATTCAGAAATCGGTACAGCGACCGCCTTTTTCCCAGTCACCGTAGCGGGTTGGCTCGGGGCCGCGCTGACCGCCGTGCTCAGCCGGCCACGTGCTCGGGTCGCCGGGATCCACCGTGTTATCGTGGGGCGCTTCCGGGGGCGGCGTGGCATCATCCGCCTCCTGATCGGGCCTGCGCTCATCAGTCATAGCTTCGATTCTCCATCAATGTTGTACGATATTTATACCACATTAATCAGAGAGTAGTGCACCAGACCATGTCCGACCATTCACAGACGGCTCCGACCATCGACTGGCCCACACTGCTCGCGGCGCAGAGCGCGCGTTTCGACGCCGACGGCCGCCTGCTGGACTTCGGCGACGCCAGCGCCGAACTGCACACCACACTGGGCGACGGTGGCGTCATGCCGCTGCCCGAGCTGGGCGTCATTCGCGTTGTCGGCGACGACGCCGCCGCGTTTCTTCAGGCGCAGCTCAGCCAGGGTGTCACGGACCAGGAGGTAACGGAATCCCGGCTGGCCGGACTGTGCAACCCCAAGGGCCGCCTGCTGGCGCTTTTCCGGGTGCTACGCCTGGACGAGGACGATTTCCTGCTGCTCACCCACGCGAGCCTGCTGGAAGGGCTGGTCAAGCGTCTGCGCATGTATGTGCTGCGCTCCCGCGTTGCCCTTCAGGACTTCACCCCGCACGCCGTCATATGCGGTGTCACCGGCACCGGCGGCGTGGCCGTGACCGAGGCCACCGGCACGCTACCCCAGGGAACGGGCACCGTCGTGCACGCGGGGGACACCAGCGTTGTCAATCTCGGCGGCGAACCCGAGCGCTTCCTGGTCATCGCCCATGCCCGTGACATGAGTGGTCTGTGGCAAGCCCTCACCCAGGGGTCCCGTCCGGTCACTCCCGCCGCCTGGGAACTCCTGGCAATTCGCGCCGGTGAGCCGGCCGTCGCCGCCGCCACAAGCGAACGCTTCGTGCCGCAGCAGGTCAACCTGGAGCTGATCGGCGGAGTCAGTTTCAGCAAGGGCTGCTACCCGGGTCAGGAGGTGGTGGCACGCATGCACTACCGCGGCACCCCTAGCCGGCGCATGTTCGGGCTCACCGCCCCGGAAGGTGGTGACGTCCCCGTGCCCGGCGACAGCGTGCTTACCGCCGATGGCAGTTCTGCTGGAGAGGTGGTGCGGGCGGTTGCCGGGCCTGCCGGTGTCGAGGCCCTGGCCGTACTGCGCGTAGGGTACCGCGATCGCCAGGATCTGCGGCTGGGCGGTCAGCCGGCGGGTTTCGCACAGTTGCCCTACGCGGTTCCCATGCCCGAGAGCGACGAGGACACCGCGGACGAATCGTAGGGTGCATCTTGATGCACCTTCGCCCGAGATGCCGCCCGCTGCGCCTGGTCCGAGGCCGTTTGCGGTGCATCAAGATGCACCCTACGTGGTCCCGCGGCACATGCCGGCCGCGGGGTGCACCTTGATGCACCGTCACTGATCGGAGCGGGGCCTCACGCCTCCGGGCGCATGGCCGGGAACAGCAGCACGTCGCGGATGGAGGCCTGGTCGGCCAGCAGCATGACCAGGCGGTCGATGCCGATGCCTTCGCCGGCGGTGGGCGGCAGGCCGTACTCCAGTGCGCGGATGAAATCGGCGTCGTAGTGCATGGCTTCCAGGTCACCGGCGTCCTTCTCCGCCACCTGAGCACGGAACCGTTCGGCCTGGTCCTCGGCGTCGTTCAACTCCGAGAAGCCGTTGGCCATCTCGCGACCGCAGACGAACAGCTCGAAACGTTCGGTGACAAAGGGGTCGTTATCCCTCGGCCGGGCCAGGGGTGAGACCTCCTTCGGGTAGTCGATGACGAACGTCGGTGCCCGCAGCTTGTCCTCCACGGTCTCCTCGAAGATGGCGAGCTGGATCTTGCCCAGGCCGGCATTCTCCTCCACCGACACCCCCAGCCGATCAGCCACCGCCCGGGCCGTGGCCGGGTCGTCCAGTTCCGCCGCGTTCACGCCGGTGTTGTACTCGACGATGGCGTCGCGCAGGGCGAGGCGCGGAAACGGCTGACCCAGATCCACGCCCTCCCCCTGCCACTCCAGCTCCGGCGTACCCTTGAGGTCCACCGCCAGGGCGCGCAGCAGCTCTTCCGTGAGATCCATCAGGTCGTGGTGGTTGGCGTACGCCTGGTAGAACTCCAGCATGGTGAACTCGGGATTGTGCCGCGTGGACACGCCCTCGTTGCGGAAGTTGCGGTTGATCTCGTAGACCTGCTCGAAGCCGCCCACCACCAGGCGCTTCAGGTAGAGCTCCGGGGCAATGCGCAGGTACAACGGCATGTCCAGAGCGTTGTGATGGGTGACGAACGGCCGTGCGGCAGCGCCCCCCGGGATCTGCTGCATCATGGGCGTTTCCACTTCCAGGAAACGACGGGCGTTGAGGAAATCGCGGATGAACTGGATGGTGCGGCTGCGCAGCTGGAACACCTGCTGCACCTCCGGGTTCATGATCATGTCCAGATAGCGCTGCCGGTAGCGCGCCTCCTGATCCGTGAGGCCGTGGTACTTCTCCGGCA
>SKYZ01000100.1 GCA_007127625.1 Aquisalimonas sp.
AAGCCGGCCAGGCCGGAACGGAGGAAAAAGGCGAAGCTCGGAGCTCCGAATACATCGCCCGCTCCCGTCGAATCAGCCCCGGACCGGAGCCGCAGGTATCGTCAGTTATTGAGACCCATGCGCCGCAATAATCCGCGCCACGCATGTGGTGAGCCGGCGCGCCGTGGGTACGTGCAGGAATTCGTCCGGTCCGTGGGCGTTGGACTGGGGGCCGAGTACGCCGGTGATGACGAACTGGGCCCTGGGAAACGCCTCGCTGAGCAACGCCATGAAGGGGATGGTGCCGCCTTCGCCCATGTACATCACCGGTGCGCCGAAGGCGTCCCGGGACGCGGCGTCCATGGTGTCCGCCAGCCAGGGGCTCAGGGGCGGGGCATGCCAGCCGGTGGCGGCCTGGTCCGGCGTGAACGTCACCCGGGCGCCGTGGGGCGGGTCCGCTTCCAGCAACTCCTTCAGCCGAGTGGTGGCATCGGAGCCCTCCACTGTCGGCGGCAGCCGCAGCGCCAGCTTGAAGGCGGTGGCCGAGCGCAGTACGTTACCGGCGTCGGCGATGGCCGGCAGGCCGTCGGCACCGGTGATTTCCAGCGCCGGCCGCCAGCTTCGGTTCAGCACCAACTCCGTGAGGTCCTGCTCCTCGGCCCGGGTTTCCCCCGCGAAGGGAAAGCGATCCCGGAGGGTGGTGCCCACCACCTCCGCGGCGGCTCGGGCCTGGGCGCGCCGCTCATCGGGGATCTCCGCGTTGAATGCACCCGGAATGATGCGTCCGTCCACGGAATCCTCGAGGCGTTCCAGCAGGTGGCGGGCGATGCGGAACGATGAGGGCACCACGCCCCCCGCATCCCCTGAGTGCACGCCCTGCGTCAGCGTCTCCACTCGCAGTGTGCCCGCGGCCATGCCGCGCAGGGAGGTGGTGCACCACATCTGCTCGTAGTTGCCGCAACCGGAATCCAGACACAGCACCAGATCGGGCTGGCCGATGCGCTCGCGGAGATGGTTGATGTGGTGGGGCAGATCGTAGCTGCCGCTCTCCTCGCAGGTCTCGATCAGGAGCAGACAGCGGCCGTGGGGCAGACCCTGTTCGTGGACCGCCGTCACCGCCGCCAGCGAGGCGTAGACGGCGTAGCCGTCATCGGCACTTCCACGCCCGTACAGCCGTTCGCCCCGCAACACCGGTTGCCATGGGCCGAGGCCGTCGCTCCAGCCACTGACTTCCGGCTGTTTGTCCAGATGGCCGTACAGCAGAATGGTCCCGTCGCGGTTGCCAGGCACGTCCACCAGCAGCAACGGCGTGCGCCCCTCCAGGCGGACCACCTCGATACTGGCGTCCGCCGGCGCGGTTTCGCGGCACCAGCGTTCGGCATGCGCTACAGCGTCGTCCAGGTAACCGTTGGCGGCCCAATCCGGATCGAACGCCGGCGATTTCGCCGGAATGCGGATGAACCCCTTCATCTCCTCGATGATGTCCGTTTGCCAGCGGCGATCGACCGCAGCCTGCAGCGTGTTGGTACTCAAGGTCGTGTCTCCCGATGGACAGATGCTGTAGCGGAATCAGTTGAAGCAAACCACGATTGTAAACGAGGCCATCGCCGGGACACACTGCCCCCGGATCCGAATCTAGGTGATCACCATGTACCAGGTAACCAATCGGGTGTTCGTTGCCCCGGGCTGGGAGGATGCATTCGAGGAGCGGTTCCGGCAGCGCGCCGGGCGCATCGACCGCAATCCGGGATTCGTGCGCATGGAGGTGTTGCGGCCGGAGGCGGAAGGGCTTCCCTATCTGGTGCAGAGCGTCTGGGAGAGCAAGGAGGCCTTTGATGCCTGGGTGGGGAGCGAGGATTTCCGCGCAGCGCATGCCGACCCGCTGCCCCAGGAGGCGTTCAGCCGCGGCAGCGAAATGGAGCGCCACCAGGTGGTGGTGGCGGCGCCCTGAGCGGGGCGCCGTGGGTCAGTCGCAGCGGGGGTAACGTGCGCTGGCGAAGATCCAGCGCTCGTGGTACGAAGGAACCACCACAGGGCGCTGTGAGACAGCGGTAAAGTGCCGCGTGAGTGCCTGGTGGATCTCGTCGCGCAGTTCCGGCTGATGCTCGCTGCAGCACTGCATGGTCAGCATGCCTTCCCGCCGGAGGCTGGCGGCAGCGCGGCTGACGATCTCCTCGATGAATTCCAGTCGGCGCTGATTCTCCCGCACCGGCTCCATGGTGAGGTCATAGATAATGGCGTCGTAACCGGCGGCGCCGTCCAGCCAGGCAAAGGCGTCGCCGATCACGACCCGGGCATTGGGCGCATCGAAGGCGTCCTCGCAAAGGCCCGGCAAGTACGTCCTGGCGAGCTCGACGACCTTGGCGTCGATATCCACCAGGGTGGCCTCTGTGGCGCCGGCATGCACCGCTGCCTTGAGCACGCCGCCGTCACCACCGCCGAGGATCAGAACGCGGTCCATGAGGCCGGCCTGGATAATGGGGTCAGTGACGGCGCGATGGTAGGCGGCGTCCGACTCCGCGATCTGCATGTCATCGTCCAGATACAGGACGTACCCGTAGTCCGGATCGTGGGCGATAACGATGTGCTGGTAGTCCGAATGGAGATCCTCGATGATCTCCTGGCCGCGGGTGATGTACTCGGGGGCGCCGGGTGCTTCACTGGACACCGCTGTTCCTCCTGCTCGGGCTCCGTGAACTTGGGTAACAGGACACCAAGAGCGCGGGAGTATATCAAACCACCGGATGAAGGCGCCCCCGGGACAGGCTGTAACGGGTAAACCCTGCCGGCAGGAGCTCCGGGTCATGGGTCACCATCAGGACGGCGCGCTTCCCGGCCGCTTTGCCGAGACGGTCCAGCACGTCCCTGGCCGTGTTGTCGTCCAGACCGCGGGTGGGCTCGTCCAGCAGCAGTATCGGTGCCGGCTGCAACAGCGTTCGTGCAAGGCACAGGCGGCGGGCCTCGCCGCCGGAGAGGGCCCGGCCCGCGGCGCCAACGGGTGTCTCCAATCCCTGTGGGAGCCTGGCAACCGTCGTATCCAGGGCGGCGGCGTGCAACACCGCCCAAAGCGCGTCGTCGGTGGTGTCTGGGGCAGCCAGGCGCAGGTTCTCGGCTACGGTGGCGGCGAAAACCATGGTGCGTTGAGGCAGCCAGGCAGCCCGCAGGCCGGCGTCCTCCGGGCGCAG
>SKYZ01000497.1 GCA_007127625.1 Aquisalimonas sp.
GCCGACGGTGCCGGAGACGGTGCAGTTGATGGTGCTGGTGGCCGGCTTGTGCTCTTCGGCGCCCGCGTTAGACGTGATGCGCCCGGCGGGGATGGCGCCCTGGCGCAGCACCCAGACGAACTTCTCGTACCACTCGTGGCGCTTGGCCTCGGTCTCTTCCACCTGGGCCAGGGACCAGGCCACGCGCTTGTACGTGTCATCAACGGTCTCGTCGATGACACGGCCGTCCTTCGCCTTCAGGCGATACTTCTTGTCCCAGATGTCCCAGGATGCGCTCTGGATGGCGATCTCTGTGACGTCCTTCGGCAGGTCCCGTGCCTCGGCTGCGTCGGTCATTCGTGGGCTCCCCTTTTGGTCTTTTTGAGATCAGGAACTTGGCCTATCTATCCACAGGCTGTTCCACAACATGTCTACAGGTTTCTCCAGAAAACCCCTATATCTTGGGGCGGAATGTTGCTCATGGTAGAACATACAGGGGTCAAGTCAACGGTTGACTCAAGCAAACCTGCGATGGCATTACTGGATATATAGACAGCATAACAACTACCAGAGATCCGTCGGCACGGTACCGGAACGCCCGTAAAGCCGTGCCGGGTCGTAGCCGAGGAAGCGGAGGATCTCGGTTTCCCGCTGCATGGCGTCGCGGTAGCCGAGATCGATGAGAGCCTGGGTGAAGCCGCTCTCGAACAGCAGGTAGCTGGCGACGGTGGAACCGGCACCGGTGGTGGCGCCGCTGCCCCGGAGGAAGAAGCGCAGGCTGCGGGGCAGCTCGTGGGCGTGGGCAGCGGCGATGTCGTCCAGCTCTTCGCTGGGGGAGATGTGCAGGGCCTGGACGTGGCGCAGACCCGGGTCCTGCCGGCGGCGGACCTTTTCGGGGATGTGCTCCAGGGTGCGGTTGATACGCTCCAGGCGCTCCAGATCACCCTCGAGCATGTCGATGAAGGCGGAATCGAGTACGTGACCGAGGATCTCCGCGACACTGGGGTAGCGCTGCGGCACCTGCTCGTCGGCCGCCACCCCCACCCGGCCGCTGACGCCGATGACCAGCACTCGGTCGGCCCCCATGTGCAGCGCCGGGCTGATGGGCGCGAGCTGACGCACCGAGCCGTCACCGTAGAAGTTCTCGCCGATGCGCACGGCGGGGAAGACCACGGGAATGGCGCTGGAGGCGAGCAGGTGCTGCAGCCCGAGCTGGGTGCGCACACCCAGGCGCCGGGCCCGCCCCCACGCGGGGATGCTCTCGTGACCCTGGAAGAAGGACACGGACTCGCCGCCAGTGTAGCGCGAGGCGGTGATGCTGAGCCCGTGCAGATCGCCGCTGGCGATCACCTCCTCCAGCCGCTGGAAGCGCATGACGCGCCCCAGCAGTTCCCGCAGGGGGCGGTTGTCCAGCAGCGAGATGGGCTTGTGCGCGCCGACGCCGCCGAAGAAAAGGGCGCCCAGCCATCGCATGGCACGGGTCGAGACGCCCCAGGTGTCGGTCCGGTAGACCTGGTCGGCGCTGAAGCTGCCCCACACGGCCTCCAGCCCGCGCACGCCCTGGCCGAAACGGTTGGCGTGGGTGGCCATGGCGGCGGCGTTGATCGCTCCCGCCGAGGTGCCGCAGATCACCGGGAACGGGTTCGGCGCGCCGTGGGGCAGCAACCGCCGGATGGCCTTCAGCACGCCCACCTGGTAGGCGGCGCGTGCGCCGCCGCCGGAAAGAATCAGCCCCGCGCGAGGGGCACCGCCGTCCTGGCTCATGCCTTCAAATCCGCCGCCTCCATGATGTGCACGCCGGCGCTCTTCAGCGCCTGCCTGCAGGCATCGTCATTGTCATGGGTCACCGGGCGGGTGAGGTCCCAGATGAAACCGGTGTGGAAGCCGGCGTCCACGGCATCCTCTGCCGTCCACTGCACGCAGACGTCCCGCGCCAGGCCGCACACCAGCACCGTGTGCACGCCGCGTTCGCGCAGGTAGCCGGCCAGGCCGGTGGCCGGGCGCTGGCCGTCCGGGCCCCAGTTGTTACGGAAGCCGCTGTAGGAGTCCACCTGCGGATCGCAGCCCTTGCGCAGAATGAGATCCACGTGGTCCCACGGCAGGCTCGGGGCCAGCTCGGCGCCGGCGGTGCCCTGGACGCAGTGATCCGGCCAGAGCACCTGGTCGTGGCCGTGCAGTTCGATGGTATCGAATGGGTCATGGCCTTCGTGGGAGCTGGCGAAGGAGATGTGGCCCGCCGGGTGCCAGTCCTGGGTGGCGACCAGGATGCCGCAGGGCGGTGTCTGCATGAGTTCGCGCACGCCGGGGATGATGGCGTCGCCATCGGCGGTGGCCAGCGGGCCGGCGTTCATGAAGTCCGGCTGGATGTCCACCAGCAGCAGTGCGGTGTGGTCGGGGTCGTTGAGCAGCTCGTGCCGTGGCATGCATCGCCCTCCTTCGGAGATGATGCGGTCCATCGTCCGTGGGGTGTTCCTACCGGTGAGTATCAGGGTGGTGGGAAGAGGTCACAAGGGGGTGGAATCGTAGGAGCGGCGCAAACCGCGACAGGGTAAGAAGCGGACCGCAACAATGTCGCGGCTCGCGCCGCTCCTACGGAGGCAGCCGGCCGCGGATGGACCATCGCGGCCGGCCTGTCGGGGACGGCGCATCAAGATGCACCCTACGTGTGCCACCGGCAATGTCGGGGACTACGTCTTTATCTCACCGGCTTCACCGCCAGCGGGTTCCAGCTCTGGGTGACGGGCATGACCTCGAGGCTGTTGACGTTGACCCGGGCCGGCAGGCTGGTGACCCACCAGATGATCTCGGCGATGTCCTCGGGGAGCATGGGGTCGTTGCCTTCGTAGAGACTGTCGGCCTTGTCCTGGTCGCCGCGGAAGCGCACCACGGAGAACTCGGTCTCGCAAAGCCCGGGCTCCAGGTTGGTGACCCGCACCCGGGTGCCCTGGAGGTCGGAGCGCATGGCCCGGCTGAACTGCTGCACGAAGGCCTTGCTGCCGCAGTAGACGTTACCGCCGGGGTAGGGCCAGTTACCGGCCACGGAGCCCAGATTCACCACATGGCCGCGGTTGCGCTCCACCATGCCGGGGAGAATGCAGCGGGTGGCGCAGAGCAGGCCCTTGATGTTGGTGTCCACCATGGTCTCCCACTCGTCCATGCTGCACTCGTGGGCGGGCTCGCGGCC
>SKYZ01000353.1 GCA_007127625.1 Aquisalimonas sp.
CAGTGCCACCACGCCCGTCGCCGCGAGTGCGATGGCCTTGCCGAATGATCTCGGTTGGCAGCGGCCCGAGGCCAGGCTGCCCACGCCCATGAACACCAGCAGCGAGAACAGGAGCACGGCCAGGGACAGGACCGGGTCGCCCAGGAACAGTGTCAGACGCTGTACGAGGGAGACCTCGATGAGCATGAAGCCCAGCCCGATGGCGGCGAACAGCAGCACCGAACGGGGCAGCCGCCGCCGGCCGTGGCCGTGGTGGCTGAAACCGCGTACCAGTGGATACGTGACCATCAGCGCGGCGGCACCCAGTGCGGCCCAGAAGAGCCCCATGACCAGCGCGGGCAGCTCCTGGTCAAAGTGATAGAAGAACGGGCGGTTGTCGGTGACGGCGGAGAGGTTGTGTCCACGCTCTTCCACCTGTGATACCAGCTCCTCCAGCGACATCCGTCCCGCGCCTAGGGCCTGGAGCAACGGGTTCATCGCGCCCTGGTCGGTGACATGGGGGACATAGCTGGCGTTCTGGGAGAAACCGACCCGGCCCGCCTGCTGCAGGATGTTCCGCGCTTGTGGCGGGGTGAACGGTTCGGCGGAGACCACGAATACCGGGTAGGGGAAGGAGCCGAGGATATAGATGTGCTCCATGGCCTCGCCGGTTTCCATGCCGCGGGCCGTGAGAGCGTCCACCGTGATCCGCAGCAGCCGCAGGATGGCCAGCTCGTCATGGGTCACCACCACCAGCTGGCCGCTGTCCGTGAGGTGGTCCATGTACTCGCCGATGGCCTGCTCCGTGAGCAGGAAGTTCTCCGTGAGCGCAAAGCCCTCGCGGCTGCGGCTGGTGTTGGTCACCGGCAGACTCATGTAGATGAGATCGAAGGCCTCGTCGCTGCGTTTGACGTAGTGGCGTCCCTCGCCGTGGCGGACGTCGATATGATCGAAGTCGGTGTACAGGCCGCCGCTGTAGTCGCGCTGCTCGCGCACCAGTTCCAGCAGCTCCCGATTCACTTCCACGGCGGTGATGGACTCAAACCCGGCGCGGGCGGTAAGCAGCACGTCGCGGCCGCCGCCGGGGCCGATGATCAGGGCCCGCTCGCGGGCGTCGTCGTCCATGAAGAAGAACGGAAAGCGCCCCGGGAATTCGCTCTCCAGGGTTTCCACGGCGCTTCCCGGCGCCTGGAAGTCTCCGCTGAAGCGGTACATGGGAGTGCCGGCAGTCCCGTCGATGTAGAGATCGCGGTGGTCGTCGGTGGCCGCGTAGGTGATCAGGTCCGTGCGCCCGAAGGCGCTCCAGCGGGTTGCGGTGACCTCGCCATTCCGCGGGCCGTGGATGGCATCGTGAATCTCCTTCTCCGGGTTGTTGCCCGCCGGGAGGCTGGTGCCCACCACGCCGGAGGCCTGCAGCACGGCCAGCAGGGCGCTGACGCCGAGAGCCACCACCGCAGCAGTGACCGCCAGCCGCCAGTGATCCCGAGCCCCCGCCAGCAGGCAGGCACTGCCCAGTGCGGCCGTTAGTGCCAGAACGTAACTGCCGCCCAGCCCGCCCCAGGCGTTGAGTACCAGGATGGCGGCGACGGCGCCGAAGGCGGCGCCGGCCAGGTCGGCGCCGTACAGGGGCGCGCTGAATGCCGAGTGCTGTCGATAGAGCTCGGCGAAGAACAGCCCCGCGACCAGGAACGGCAGGAAAATCACCCCGAAGAAAACCAGCCCGTACGCGTGAATGCCCGGCAGCGACGCCATCCAGGTCACCAGGGCGATGGCCAGCACGATGCTGAGGGCAGCCAGTGAACCGAACACGCTCAACAGGGCGGAGGGGTCGAGCCACTGCCAACGGCGGTGCAGGGCATGCACTGCGATTCCGCCGATGCCGAGCCCCAGCAGCGCCAGGGAGACAACGGCGAAGACGTAATGGTGTGAAAGGGCCACCGAGAGCACCCGGGTCAGGGTGATCTGAAGCCCCAGGAAGGCCAGGGAAACCAGGAAGACGCCGGCGAGCAGGGCGACGACCCTGCCCGCCGGACGTGTTGCCGCGAATGCGCCGGTGGCGGTAGTACCCGCTGCACTCATGGACCGCTTACCGGGCCACGAACTGCGGCAGCCAGGTGATGATCTCCGGGAACACCGCCAGGATCACGATGGCCACCACCTGCAGGAGGAGGAACGGCCACACCCCCTTGTAGATGTGCATCATGGTGATGCTCTTCGGGACGGTGCCCTTGAGATAGAACAGCGCATACCCCACCGGTGGCGTCAGGAACGAGGCCTGCAGGTTCACGGCAATCATCATGATCAGCCACAGCTCATTGAAGCCCAGCAGCGTGCCCAGGGGCAGGAAGATCGGGAACGTGATCAGGATGATGCCGATCCAGTCGATCAGGAAGCCCAGCAGGAACACCACCAGCATCATCATCGCGAAGGTGCCCCAGATGCCGAACTGATCATCCAGGATCAGGACCAGGTCGGTGACGACATCACGCCCGCCCACGGCCATGAACACCTGGGTGAACAACGTCGCCCCCACGATCACGGCCAGCACCATGCAGCTGGTGCGGGTGGTGGTCCAGGTGGCCTCCTTGACCGCCTGCCAGCTGAAACGCCCGTACACCGTCATCATCACCAGTGCGAGAAAGGCGCCGATGGCCGAAGCCTCGGTGGGGGTGGCGTAGCCGAACCAGATGGAGCCGAGGACGCCGAAGATCAGCAGGATCGGCGGCACCATGTTGAGCAGGATCATGCCGGTGATTTGCAGGGCGGAGTAGCGGTCCCGCTCCTCCTTGGGCAGCGCCGGCCCCAGGTGGGGCTGGAACCAGCAGCGGATGAGGATGTAGAGAAAGTACAGACCGGCGAGCAGCAGCCCGGGCAACAGGCCGGCGGCAAAGAGCCGTCCCACGGACTCCCCGGACTGGTCGGCCATGATCACCAGCATGATGCTCGGCGGGATGATGATGCCGATGGTCCCGCCGGCGGCGACGGTCCCGGTGGCCAGCGCCTTGTCGTACTGGTACTTCATCATTGCCGGGATGGCCATCAGCGACATGCTCACCACGGTCGCGCCCATCACCCCGGTCACGGCGGCGAACACCGCGGAGAGGATCACCACGGTCAATGCGATGGAGCCGTTGAGCTTGCCGAAGGCGTAAAGCAGCGACTGGAACAGTTTGTCGGCGATG
>SKYZ01000315.1 GCA_007127625.1 Aquisalimonas sp.
CCCCCGAACGCCGGATGCTCGCGATACTCACGGTCCAGCAGGGACATCACCCGCATGGAGACGAATTTGCCGTTCTTCTTGACGCTCTCCCGGGCCACACCCTCCTCGACGAAGCCCAGGCGCTGATACAGATGGTACGCACGGCGGTTCTCCGCGGCGACGTTGAGCCACAGGCGGTGAAAGCCGAGCACGTCGAAGCAGTGGCGCGCCGCGAGCACCACCGCCGTGCGGCCGTGGCCGCGGCCCTTGGTGACCACGGCGATGCGCCTGAGCAGCAGGCTTTCGTTGGGATCGTCGGCGTCTTCCAGCAGCACGAAACCGATCCGTGTGCCGCGGGCTTCGATGATGCGATGCACCGTCCCCGGCCGGTCCAGAGAAGCCTGGTGCTGCTCCCGGCTCCAGTGTTCCACGTGCGGGGCGTTGTCCGGATGCTCCTCCACCTCCACGACAAAGGCGCAGTCGGCGGCCGTGGTGGGCCGCAGTGCGAGGCCTCGGAGGCGCAGTGGCGCCCGGGGGTCAAGGGGTGTGGATGCCCTGGTCATGCTGTGGCAATACCCGCCTGATTGGAGGATGGAGCGTCCGGTGGCCAAGGGAGCGTCTTGATGCACCCTTGGCCACCGGGCTGCCGCGTTCCCGTAGGGTGCATCTTGATGCACCTTCTGTCGACTGTGACCCGTCCGCATCCGGACCGCACTCGCCAATACATCGGGCGAAAAGCCAGGCCGCGGTTGCGGTTTTTCCGCATTGCAGGGGTACTATGGGCAAGCGCCCCTTGACGACCGGGAGGATACCGAACAATGGCACGTCGCACCTCGTATGTGGACATCGAGCGGATCCGCGATCAGCTGGTCTCCCTCATCCGTATTCCGTCCGTGACCGGGGAGGAGGATGCCGTCGTCTCCCATATCGCCACCTGGATGCAGAAGTTCGATGCCGAGATCGACTACTGGAACGACGGTATCGCCGCCCTCCAGCGGGACCCCCGCTATCCCGGCCACGAGGTGGAGCGCGCCTGGGCGCCGGTGGTGGTGGGGGTGCTGCGCGGTGAGCAGCCCGGTCCCACGGTGCTGCTGACGGGCCACGTGGATGTGGTGCCGCCCGGGGACTACTCCCGCTGGCGCGACGAGCCCTTCTCCGGCGTCACCCGCGGCGACCGCGTCTACGGCTGTGGCGCGTCGGACATGAAAAGCGGCATGGTCGCCGCCATGGCCTGTTTCGAGGCCTTCGCCGAGAGCGGTCGCAATTTCCCGGGCCGCATCATTCTCGCCGCCGTGCCTGCGGAGGAGGACAGCGGTCTGGGCACCCTGGCCGCCATACGCGGCGGCTGGCAGGCGGACGCCTGCATCATCCCCGAGCCCACCACCGGGGAGAGCGGCGTTCCGGAGCTGGTCATTGCCCACGCCGGCGCCATGTCACTGAAGATCAACGTGCCGGGGAAGTCCGCCCACGCCAGCAAGCGCCTGCAGGGGGAGAGCGCCCTCGACCACTTCCTCACCATCTACCAGGCCATGCGCGAGGACGAGCGTGCCCTCAACGAGCGTGAGCAGCATCCGCTCATGGGCTTGCATCCGCTCCCCTATGCCACCAACGTCGGCACCATCAAGGGCGGGTTGTGGTCCTCCAGCGTCATGGACCAGCTCGAGGCGCAGGTGCGCGTGGGCGTGGCCCTGGACGAGACCATTGATCAGGCCGAGGCGCGCTTCCGCAAGGCGATCATGGAACACATCAAGGACGATCCGTGGCTGCGCGACAATCCGCCGACCATCACCCGGCTCGCGTCCGGGTTCGGTTCGGCGCAGACTCGCGAGGACCACCCCCTGGTGGCGGCCCTGGCCGAGTCCGCCGAAGAGGAGTTCCGGGCTACCACCAACATCGGCGCCGCCCCCTATGGTTGCGACATGTCGGGCTGGGTGCGGCTTGCCGGCGTGCCGACGGTGATTTACGGCCCGGGGGACATCAGTCTGGCCCACGCACCCAACGAGTCGGTCTCCCTGGAAACGACCTACAAGACCGCGCGCACGCTGATCAAGACCACCGAGCGGCTGCTGGAGATGGACCGGGATTCCCTGAGCCTGCTCGGGAACACCGGCTGACTGCTCCCGACGATCCACCCGACACGATGCCCCCTGGAGACCCGCTATGAAGGTGGTGGATTCGTTCGATGAAGACGTAAAGGTTATCGAGAACGTCTGGATTCCCATGCGTGATGGCGTGCATCTGGCTGCGCGCGTCTGGATGCCCGCGGACGCCGGGGACAACCCCGTGCCGGCGGTGCTGGAGTACATGCCCTACCGCAAGCGCGACTTTACCCGCCTGCGCGACGAGCCGCTGCACCACTATTTCGCCGGCCATGGCTACATTGGCGTGCGTCTGGACGTGCGCGGCACCGGTGATTCCGAGGGCATCATGCGGGACGAATACCTGGCCCAGGAGCAGGACGACGCCGTGGACGCCATCGACTGGCTCACCCGTCAGCCGTGGTGCGATGGCAACGTGGGCATGATCGGCCTGTCCTGGAGCGGCTTCAACTCCCTGCAGGTGGCCGCGCGGCGCCCGCCGGCGCTGAAGGCCATCATCACCATGTGCTCCACCGACGACCGCTACGCCGACGACGCCCACTACAAGGGGGGTTGCCTGCTGAACGAGAACCTGGCCTGGGGCTCGGCGCTGTTCTCGGTGAATGCCTGCCCGCCGGACCCGGAGCTGGCCGGGGACGCCTGGCGGGAGCAGTGGCTCCAGCGGCTGGACCACAACCGTCTGTTTCCGGCGGTCTGGATGCGCCATCCCACCCGGGATGCCTACTGGCAGCACGGTTCCGTGTGCGAGAACTTTGATGCCATCGACTGCGCCGTCTATGCCGTAGGCGGCTGGGCCGACGGCTACGTCAATGCCATCCCCCGGCTCATGGAAGGCCTGAACGTGCCCCGCAAGGCGCTCATCGGCCCCTGGCCACACGCCTTCCCCCATGCCGCCGAGCCGGGGCCGCAGATCGGCTTCTTCCAGGAGGCGGTGCGCTGGTGGGACTACTGGCTCAAGGGCGTGGACACCGGAATCATGGACGAACCGCAGGTGCGTGTGTGGATGGAGGACTGGCTGCCGCCGGCGCCCTACCACCCCGAACGCCCCGGGCGCTGGGTGGCCG
>SKYZ01000169.1 GCA_007127625.1 Aquisalimonas sp.
CTGGAAGCGGGCATGACCTTCACCATCGAGCCCATGATCAACGCCGGCCGCAAGGAAACCCGCCTGCTCAAGGACGACTGGACGGTCATCACCAAGGATCGCAGCCTGTCAGCCCAGTGGGAGCACACGATCCTGGTCACCGACAATGGCCACGAGGTGCTGACCCTCCGCCACGACGAAGTCGTACCGGAGTAATCATCGCGATGGACTCGGCCTCCGCCTACCCCAGTGAAGCAGACGCCGTCCTGTTCGACGGCGACGACCTCGAGCGCCGTCTGGCCGACGGGGAGGCGGCGGTGCGCGTCTTCCGCGATGCCCGGGAACACGGTGACGCCATTCTCAAGGGACGATTCCGGGAAGGCACGCCGGCGCGCATCCTTGTCGGGCTGCGCGCCTGGCTGATCGACCAGCTGCTCCAGCGCGCCTGGGACCGGATCATGGACGATGCCTGTAACGGGCTGGCGCTGGTGGCCGTGGGCGGCTACGGCCGTGGCGAGCTGCATCCGGGGTCCGATATCGATCTGATGCTGCTGGTGGATGACCACGGGCTGGACGGGCGCGATCACTGCATCGAGGCGTTCCTGACCTTCCTCTGGGACATCGGTCTGGAGGTAGGTCACAGTGTCCGCAGTCTGGATGACTGCATCGCCGAGTCGGAACGCGACATCACCGTTGCCACCAATCTCATGGAGTCGCGCCTGCTCACGGGGTCGGAGGCCCTCTACGACGCCATGCGCAAGGCCACGGGGCCGCAGCAGGTCTGGCCAAGTCGCGCGTTCTTCGAGGCCAAGTGGAACGAGCAGCTCCAACGCCACGCCAAGTATCACGACACCGCCTACAATCTGGAGCCGAACATCAAGGAGAGTCCCGGCGGCCTTCGGGACATCCACATGGTGGGCTGGGTGGCCAAGCGCCACTTCGGCGCCGAGACCCTGTACGACCTGGTGGACCAGGGCTTCCTCACCGAACAGGAACACGCGGATCTCATCAGCGGCCAGCATCTGCTGTGGGACATCCGCTTCGCCCTGCACACGGTGACCGGTCGGCGCGAGGATCGGCTGCTGTTCGACCACCAGACCGCACTGGCGCGGCAGTTCGGCTACACCGACCAGGATCACACCCTGGGCGTCGAGCAGTTCATGCAGCGGTACTTCCGCACGGTCATGGAGCTCTCCCGGCTCAACGAGATGCTGCTGCAGCTCTACCAGGAGGTGATCCTCTACGCCGAGGACCGTGAACCGCCACAGCTCATCAACAAGCGCTTCCAGTCGCGCAAGGGTTTCATCGAGGTCACCCACCCCAATGTATTCCGGCGCTATCCCTTCGCGCTGCTGGAGGTGTTCCTGCTGCTGCAGCAGCACCAGGAACTCAAGGGCGTACGCGCATCCACCATCCGGCTGATCCGCGCCCACCGGCACCTCATCGACGACCGTTTCCGCGGTGACCTGCGCTGCCGCAGCCTGTTCATGGAGATCCTGCGCCAGCCCCGGGGCATCACCCACGAACTCCGGCGCATGCACCGCTATGGCCTGCTCGGGCGCTACATCCCCGCCTTCGGGGCCATCACGGGGCGCATGCAGTACGATCTGTTCCACGTCTACACGGTGGATTCGCACACCATGTTCGTGGTGCGCAACCTGCGGCGCTTCGCCCTGCCGGAACACGCCTCCGAACTGCCCTTCTGCCACACCATCATGCAGCGCCTGCCCAAGCCGGATCTCCTCTATCTGGCGGCGCTCTTCCACGACATCGCCAAGGGGCGCGGCGGCGACCATTCCGAACTCGGTGCCGAAGATGCCTACACCTTCTGCCAGAAGCACGGGCTCAGTGAATACGATTCCCGGCTGGTGGCGTGGCTGGTGCGCCACCACCTGCTGCTGTCCATGACCGCCCAGCGAAAGGACATCTCCGACCCGGACGTGATCAATGACTTCGCCGACCAGGTGGGTGATCGCACCCGCCTGGATTACCTGTACCTACTCACGGTGGCGGACATCCGGGCCACCAATCCGGACATGTGGAACTCGTGGAAGGATTCCCTGCTGCTGGAGCTCTACACCCTGGCCAAGCGGGCGCTGCGCCGCGGGCTGGAGCACCCCATCGACAATGATGAACTGGTGCGCGAGACCCAGACCCAGGCCCGGCGCCGGCTGAAGGTGAAAGGACTGCACCACATGACGGTGAAATCCGTCTGGCGCCACTTCACCGACGACTATTTCCTGCGCTACTCGGCGGAAGAGATCGCCTGGCACACCGCCGCCATCGCCAACACCCGGGACAGCGATCTGCCGCTGGTCCTGCTGGACGGGCACGGCCCCCGGGGTGGCACCGAGGCCTTTATCTACAGTCAGGACAAGGATCACGTCTTCGCCCTGACGGTGTATGCCATGGACCAGCTGAACCTGAACATCCAGGATGCCCGCATCATCACCACCCGCAATGGCTACACCCTGGACAGTTATCTGGTCCTGGATGACGACGGCAACCCGGTGCAGGACGCGCGGCGCAAGGAGGAGATCGTCGCGCGGCTGCGCGAGGTACTGAGCAAGGACAGCCTCACCGCGCCGTCGCGGCGGCCGGTACCCCGGAAGGTGCAGCACTTCAACATCGCCACCCGGATCAGCTTCGTCCAGGACCCGGGCAACGATCGCACGGTGCTGGAGCTCATCACCGCCGACCGCCCCGGCCTGCTGGCACGGGTCGGCTACACCTTCGCCCGCTGCGGCGTGCGCCTGCAGAACGCCAAGATCGCCACCATCGGCGCCAAGGCCGAGGACGTGTTCTTCATTACCGACCAGAACAACGACCCCCTCCAGCACCAGCAGCAGTTCGACGCGATCCGGGAGACGCTGCTCCAGTTGCTGGGCGAGGACGAGAACCTGGCCGAGCAGGCGACGGGCCTGTAACCACGGAATCCGCCATGAATCCGCGACTGCGTGCCTTGCAACCCTATCCCTTCGAGCGTCTCAACGCCCTGCTCGGCGATTGTACGCCTGCGGATCGACCCCCCATCAATCTCGGCATCGGCGAACCGCGCCATGCCACCCCGCCGGTCATCCGCGACACACTGGCCGGGAACCTGGACGGCCTGGGCGGGTACGCCGCCACCGGCGGCACCCCGGCCCTGCGGCAAACCATC
>SKYZ01000459.1 GCA_007127625.1 Aquisalimonas sp.
CCGGGCTGCCTCGCCATCTGTCCGTCCAGGCGTCCGCGACGAGCCTGGAAGCGTTGCGCTTCTACCATGAGTGTTTCGGGATTCGACGCGCCGTTCTCCCGCGGGTACTGTCCCTGGCGCAGGTGCAGCAACTCGCCGCGGACGCGCCGGTGGAGCTGGAGGTGTTCGGCTTTGGCTCGCTCTGCATCATGGCGGAAGGCCGCTGTCTGCTCTCTTCGTATGCCACCGGCGAGTCCCCCAATTCCGCCGGCGCCTGCTCCCCCGCCGCCCACGTCCGCTGGGACGAGACCGCCGACGGCGTCCTCAGCTCGCGACTCAACGGGGTGCTGATCGACCGCTTCATGCCCGGCGAGAAGGCGGGGTATCCCACCCTGTGCAAGGGTCGCTTCAATGTCGAGGGGCAGACCGGGCATGCCCTGGAAGAGCCCACGAGCCTGAATACCCTGGATCTGCTGCCCCGGCTCCACGCAGCGGGCGTGGCGGCCATCAAGCTGGAAGGCCGCCAGCGCAGCCCCGGGTACATCCGCCAGGTGGCCGCGGTGTGGCGGCAGGAAATCGACCGCTGCCTCGCCGGTGACCCGCAGGCCGGGCAGACCACCCAAGGCCAGCAGACCCTGACCGATCTCTCCGAAGGCAGCCAAACCACCCTTGGCGCCTATCACCGGCCCTGGCAGTAAGGAGACATACCATGCAACCGCGCATCACGCTTGGGCCGTGCCAATACTTCTGGTCACGCCGCAGCACGGAAGCGTTCTACGCGGACATCGCCGACAGCCCAGTGGACGTGGTCTACCTGGGTGAAAGCGTCTGCCCCAAACGCCGCGAACTCCGCCCGGACGACTGGATCGCCCTGGGCCGGGAACTTGCCACATCCGGCAAGGAAGTGGTGCTGTCCACGCTGACGCTGATCGAGGCGCGCTCGGAGATCGGCGTGGTGCGGCGCATCTGCGACAACGGGGAGTTCATGGTGGAAGCCAACGACACGGCCGCCGTGCAGATCCTGCGCGAGCTCCGCCTGCCTTTCGTTGGTGGCCCGTTCCTGAACATCTACAACGGCCGCGCACTGGCCCATCTCCATCGCCAGGGCATGCGGCGCTGGGTGATGCCACTGGAGATGCAGGGAGAGACCCTGCTGGCACTGCTGAATGAGGCCGGGCCACAGCGACCGGAAACCGAGGTGTTCGCCTACGGACGCATGCCCCTGGCCTGGTCCGCACGCTGCTTCACCGCCCGGCATCACGACCTGCCCAAGGATCAGTGCGGCCTGCGCTGCATTGAGGACCCGGACGGCCGCGCCGTGCATACCCGGGAGGGTGAGCGGTTCCTGACCATCAATGGCATTCAGACCCAATCGGGCCGGGTTCTCAACCTGTTACCGGCCTGGCAGGAGCTTGCCGAGGCCGGGGCGGACTTGCTGCGAATCAGTCCTCGCCTGACCGGTACCCACCAACGCGTTGCCCGGTTGCATGCCGCGATCCGCGACCGGCATGCACTGGAACCGGATGCGGATGGCGAGGAGGACTGCGTCGGCTACTGGTATGGCCAAGCGGGCATGGTTGCGCCGGCTCGGCTCACGCGTGATGCCCCGAGCTGAAACCGGCGTCCGCCCCGGCGACAATCGCGGCCGCCGCCCTGTGCAGCACACCCTGAACAGGGGCTGGCAGGACAGCGGGGTCAACGGTATCAAGAAGATTCTTCACCTCCAGGCCCAGAGCAGTATCCCCTTCCAGGCGCAGCCGGCGCTGGAAGAACAGCGTGTCCGGGTCCGTGCGCTGAGCCAGCACCAGCACCAGATCGTCCAACGCCGCCCGCACGACCACACGCGGCTCATCCCGGGGTGATGCCGGGCATACGCGTCCGCCCACCACGGTGAAGCGTAATTCCACTTCAGGATCGCTCATCCGGACCACCAGAGCGCCTCCCGCCAGGCCTTCCAGGGCGCCGTCCGCCAGGGGTTCCGCAAGCAAGCGGCTGGTCACCCCGGCGATGACAACCTCCAGGGGCGCCGACGGCAGAACGCGCAGCGGCGCCAGCAGACGTGATGGCCTCGGCATCGGTAACGGCATGGGAGCATCTCCTCGCTGGACCTTGTGACCGCACCGTACAGAACCCCGCAGCGGCACGACTTGTCCTGAATCAAGCGCAACATCGGAACCATTGCCCGGTTCCTGTACGCGGTCGGAGCCGGTACGCTTGGCGTCAGTCACGTCAGCGGAGGTGAACGTGGATCTGGACCCCTGGAGCATCTGGTTTCTTGTCGCACTGGTCCTGCTGGCGCTGGAGATCGTCCTCATGGGCGCCGCCGGCGGGTTGCTGCTGGCCTGGAGCCTCATGGCCTTTGCAGCCATGCTTGCGGCGCTGGGCGGTGCCGGCCTGACCATGCAGCTCGTGACCGCCGGCGTCGTGGGCATGGTGGCCATGCCGGCGATGATCTGGATGTTCCGGCGCACCACCGAAGGGGTGGCGGGAGCCACCACCGTGAAAGCGCGAATCACACAGCGTCACGGCAAGCTCGGCGTGGTGGTCCGCGGCGATTTCTTCACCGCCGAGCACAGGGACGGGCGCGCGCTCCGGGAGGGCGACGAAGTGATTGTCGAAGACTACAAGGGGCTCACCGCACTGGTCCGTCATGCGGACTAGCATCGCGTCCCGCCTGCGCCCGGGCCGCGCCGCCCTCCTGTTGCTCATCGCCGCCGCCCTCGTCGCCGGCGCTTGGTGGACTCCCACCGCACACGATTTTGCCAAGGTGGCCACCGGGTTCGGCGCCAAGCAGCTATGTTCCGGGGTATTCGTCTCCGGGCGTCAGCCCGACCAGGTGCTAGCCTCGGACATGGTCGACATGCCCGCTATCGTCCGCACATCGGTGGACCGGGATGCCCGCAGCGCGTTTGCACGTATCGGGCCGGTTCACAGGGAGGCCCGATTCCGTGAGGGGCTTGGCTGCAGTCTGGTGATCGACGCACACGATGCCAACGCGCTGCCGGATCCACCTGCTGCCGACGACGCATCACCCACGCCACTCCCGGAGGCGGATGTCAACGATTCGCGCCGCCTCCGCCTGGCGCCACTGGTGTCAGCTGCCTTTGGCGAACCGGACGACGACATGCAACGGGGCACGCGGGCGGTGGTCATTCTCC
>SKYZ01000066.1 GCA_007127625.1 Aquisalimonas sp.
GCCCGCCATGACGGCCGACGAGCGGGACGCCGCCCTGGCCGCCGGCGACGCCGCCGCTGCCAGGGCGGCGGAAGCGGAAGCGGAACTGTTCATCGCGGGCGACATGGGCATCGGCAACACCACCAGTGCGGCCGCGGTGGCGTGCGCGCTGTTGACCATGCCGCCGGGGGTGCTCGTGGGTCGTGGCACGGGTGTCGACGACGCCGGGCTCGCCCGCAAACGCGACGCTGTCGCCGCGGGGCTGGCACGGCACGGGGGCGACTGCTCGCCCCTGGCTGTGCTCGCGTCACTGGGGGGCCTGGAGATCGCGGCCATTGCCGGCGCCATTCGCGGGGCCGCGGCACGACGCCTGCCCGTCCTGGTGGACGGCTTCATTGTCTCCGTGGCGGCACTGGTGGTGGTGCAGCACAGCCCGGATGTGGCGGCATGGCTCCACTATGCCCACCGCTCCCGGGAAGCCGGGCACGACACGGTCCTGCAGGCGCTGGCGGCCACCCCGTTGCTGGACCTGGACATGCGACTGGGCGAGGGCAGCGGTGCGGCCGTAGCGGTGCCGCTGCTGCGGTCTGCCTGCGCCATCCAGCGGGGCATGGCCACGTTCGAGGATGCAGGTGTCAGCGATGCCGGGCAGTGACTCACGCTCCACCTGGGTGGATCTGCTGCGCCACGGTGCGCCGGAGGGCGGCCAGCGGTATCGCGGCCACCTGGACGACCCGCTAAGCCCCACCGGCTGGGAGCAGATGCGCGCCGCCGTCGCCCATGACGCCGGCTGGGAGGCCATCATCACCTCGCCCATGCGTCGCTGCCACGCATTCGCGGAAGCCCTGGCGCAGGAGCGCGAGATCCCGCTGCACGTGGAGCCCACGTTCAAGGAGATCTCCTTCGGTGAGTGGGAAGGCATGAAGACCGAGGAAATCCTCGCCCGCGACGGCGACCGACTGGCCGCGTTCTGGTCCGACGGTGACCGCTACCCGCCCCCCGGGGGTGAGACGCTGAGCGGCTTCCACCAGCGGGTGGAAGCCGGCTGGCAGCACTGGCGCGAGGCGATCCGGGGTCAGCACGTGCTGGTGGTGGGCCACGGCGGCGTGATTCGCATGATCGTCGCCTGCGTGCTCGAGGTGCCGCCGACACGCCTGATGGCCGGGCTCAACGTGCCCTACGCCTGCCGCAGCCGCATCCGCATGGACCACACCGAGCACGGGCTGCTGAGCTGCCTCATCGCCCACGGGGCGCAGGGCTGATGTGGCGCGGCCTGCTCCTGGCCATCGCCTTCCTGACCCGAATCCCGGTGCGACTGCCGGCGGACCTGGGTGCCCGTGACCAGGGAATGGCCGTCGCCGCCTATCCGCTGGTGGGCCTGGGCATCGGTTTCCTCCTGGCCATGCTCGGGGCCACGGCGACCTGGCTGGGGCTACCGGCGCTGCCAGCCGCTGTCGTCATCGTTTCCGTTCTGGCGGCTCTGACGGGGGCGCTGCACCTGGACGGCCTGGCGGACACGGCGGATGCCTGGCTCGGTGGCCATGGGGACCGGGAGCGCACCCTGGCCATCATGAAGGACCCCACCTGCGGTCCCGCCGGCGTGGTGGTGCTGGTGCTGGTGCTACTGGGGAAGGTGGCGGCGGTGGCCGTGCTGCTGGAGGTCCAGCACGGGTGGGTCGGGCTGCTGATCGCGCCGCTGCTCGGCCGCACGGCCTGTGCCCTGCTGTTCCCGGTGCTGCCCTACGTCCGGCCCGGCGGGCTGGGCGAGTCCGGGGCACGCCACCTGGCCGGCAGCGCGCTGACCGTCACCGCCGGCGGCAGCGCCGTTGTCACGCTCGCCCTCGGCGCCTGGGCCGGCGTGGTGATGCTGGTCACGGCCGCGGCCGGGTTCGCCCTGGGTGTGCGGCTGATGCGGCGGGTTCTGGGCGGCTTCACCGGCGACACCGCCGGGGCGCTGCTGGAGGCGGTGGAGACGGCGGTGCTGGTGGCGGCCGTGATGGTGCTGGCGGGCTTTGGCGGCGGGTGAGGTGGGGACGGCGGACCTGAAGGTCCGCCCTACGGGATCCGGTGGCGGCGATGGCGCCTGAGAGAGGGCCGCAGGGGCGTGAGAAGGCCGTCCGGTGTTGTTTACGGTGCATCAAGATGCACCGCTATACCTGATGCCATCCGCCGATTGGTCCCTCGCCGTTGGTTGTCGCGGCTTGCGCCGCTCCTACGGCGTGATGGCGGCCACCGGCCCTGCAGGAGCGGCGCAAGCCGCGATCAGCCGCGGACCAGCTCGTCCGGCAATTCACCCTTGAGCACCTGCGGCAGGCCGGCGACGGTGAGGACGACCGTGTCGCAGTGTTGGGCCAGGTCCTGGTTGAGCCAACCCAGCTCGTCGGCGAAGCGGCGAGTCAGGGGGTCCATGCCGATGGTGCCCAGGCCCACCTCGTTGCTGACGATCACGACACCGCCGGGGTAGGCAGGGACCGCGTCCACGAAGGCGTGGCGCTCGCGCTGGAACACGGCATCGTCTCCCGCCGCAAGAAGCTGGCCCAGCCACAGGCTCATGCAATCGACAAGCAGGGTCGGCGCGTCGTCGGCACGCTCCGCCATCACCCGGCCCAGGGCAACCGGCTCTTCCACCAGCGCCCAGTCGGCCGGGCGGCGCGCCCGGTGTCGCCGAATGCGTTCAGCCATTTCCTGGTCGCCGGCAGAGGCCGTCGCCAGGTAGCACACCCGGCTGTCGAGCGCCGCCAGGCGCTCCGCGAGTCCGCTCTTGCCCGAGCGCACGCCACCAAGGACCAGTATCTTCGTCATGGCGGGGAGCTTAGGGCGGGTCGGCGGCAAAAAGAAAGCCCGGCGCAGGGGCCGGGCTTGTTCATCCGTCGGATTGTGGCCGCAGGCTGTTACAGATCCAGCGACTCGCGGATCACCGCCAGGGCCTCACGTTCGCCGTCGAAGGTGGTGACGCCGTCCAGCCAGCGCTCCAGCAGTTCGGGATGATCCTTGATCAGCGCACGACCGGCCTCGGCGTAATCCATCTCCTCGTCGGTGACGTAGGCCTGACCGATGCTCTGCTCTTCCACGCTGACCGTGAACTGCTCCAGCAGCCGACCGACGTTCGGGCACTTGTCGACGTAGCCCGTGGTGGCCAGGGTGTAGACCGTGGCGCCGCCCTGGTCGGGGCCGAAGTAGTCCTCACCGCCGTGCAGATAGGCCATGTCGTAGTTGGTGTTCATGGGATGGGGAGCCCAGCCCAGGTACACCACCCATTCCTCGCGATCAATGGCCCGGTCCACCTGCGTGAGCATGCCGGCCTCGGAGGATTCCATCAGCTCCCAGTCACCGAGGTTGTAGGCGTCATCGTCGATCATGTCGAGGATCATTTCGTTGCCGTCGTTGCCGGCCTCAATGCCGTAGAAGCGGCTCTCGAACTTGTCGGCATGCTCGTCGAGATCCTCGAAGTGGGTCACGCCGGCGTCGTAGACATACTGCGGCACGGCCAGGGTGTACTTCGCCCCTTCCAGATTGGCCACCACCTTTTCCAGATCACCGCGCTCGAAGTGAGGTTCGATCATGCTGCGCTGGGTGGGCAGCCAGAGACCGAAGAAGGCGTCGCGCTCACCGCTGGCCACCGCCTGGAAGGAGATCGGCACCGATGCCGTGGTCACTTCCGTCTCATACCCCAGTTCCTCGAGCATCCAGGCGACGGTTTCAGTCTTCACCGTCACGCCGGTCCAGTTGACGTTGGAGAAACCAACCTCACGGCATTCGGACGGGTCCCCGGCGTGGGCCGTTGCCGTTGCCAGGCCGAGTGCCGTTGCAGTCGCCGCTCCGATGAGTCCGTATTTCATGTTGTTACCTCCGCACAATCGCTGCCTCAGGGGCGCGTGTGGATGAGTTTGGGCTTCAGGGACACGGTGTCGTATCCCATGCCACCACCAACTTTAATTGAATAATCAATCAACATCAAATAGACTGGCACTCAATGACTACCCAGGGCCAGGCAGGCCCCGATGAAAAGCCAACCGAGGAGTGCGTCATGCCCAAGCGGGGAATGGAACCGATCCGGCAACTGCAGTTCATCGAGGCCACCGTAGAGATCATTCACGAGGAAGGGCTGCACGGAACCACCCTGTCCCGGGTCGCCAAACGCGCAGGTACCTCACCGGGCCTGGTGGCGCACTACTTCGGCGACAAGGCGGGCCTGCTGCACGCCACGTTCCGGCACCTGGCGAAAGCCCTGGGCACCGAGTTCCGCGACCATCTCGCCAGGGTAAAGGGCCCGCACCAGCGGCTGCGGGCAGTGATCGACGCGAACTTCGCCGAGTCCCAGTCCAGCCCGGCCGTGGTCAGTGCCTGGCTGGCGTTCTGGGGTCAGGTGAACCATCGGCCGGAACTGGCCAGGGTGCAGCGCGTGGTCACCAACCGCCTGAAAAGCAACCTGTTATTCAGCCTGCGGGAGCTGGTGCCAGCCGAAGATGCGGATCAGATTGCCTCGGGACTGGCGGTGATGATTGACGGCCTGTGGTTGCGGGCCATGCTGCGCACCGGCGGCCTGAATGTCGCAGAAGCTCGCGGCATGGCCCGCGACTATCTGGAAATGCAGCTCCGCACTCGCGAACCGGAGACCCTTGATGCCTGAACAACACAACGACTGCCTGCTTTGGATCGACGGCGTCGCCGTGGACTCTGAAAAACGGGAACGTTTCACGACCCGAAACCCTGCGACTGGCGCCGCGCTCGCCGAGGTCGCCCTGGCCGGAGCCGACGATGTGAACCGCGCGGTGGCGGCGGCAAGGGCCGGTCAGCGCGCCTGGGCCGCCATGAGCGGCACGGCTCGGGGTCGGGTACTTCAGCGTACGGCGGAACTGCTTCGAAGCCATCGCCAGGAGCTTGCGGAGCTGGAATGCCTGGACGGCGGCAAGCCCATTGCCGAGACCCCCGAGGCCGACGTGGACTCCGGCGCCGACTGTCTCGAATACTTCGCCGGTCAGGCCTCCTCGCTGCAGGGCGAGTACCAGGAAGTGGACGGCGGTTTCTTCTACACCCGCCCGGAACCGCTGGGCGTGTGCGCCGGCATCGGCGCCTGGAACTATCCGCTGCAGATCGCCTGCTGGAAATCGGCACCGGCACTGGCCGCCGGCAACGCCATGGTGTTCAAGCCGGCCGAGCTCACGCCGCTGTCCGCCATGCGCCTGGCGGAGCTGTTCCGCGAAGCCGGCCTGCCGGACGGCGTGTTCAACGTCGTACACGGCTTTGCCGAGACCGGCCAGGCGCTGGTACGCCACCCAGACGTGGCCAAGGTCTCGCTCACTGGCGAGGTGGGTACGGGTAAGGCCGTGATGCGGGATGCCGCCGACACCCTCAAGGCCGTCACAATGGAACTGGGTGGCAAGTCCCCGCTGATCGTCTGGAACGACGCCAGCCTGGATGATGCCGTTTCCGGTGCACTGCTGGGCAATTTCTACACCCAGGGCGAGATCTGCACCAACGGCACGCGGGTGTTCGTCCATGAGGACGTCATGGACGAGTTTCTGCAGCGGTTGAAGGCGCGCACGGAGAAGCTGCGTGTGGGTGACCCGAAGGATCCCGCAACCAACGTGGGTGCCATGATCTCGCCGGAGCACGGTGAAACCGTGCTGGCCTACATCGAGCGCGGCAAGGCCGAAGGCGCGGAACTGATCACCGGCGGCCAACGTGTCCCGGTGCCCGGCTGCGAGGGCGGCTGCTTCGTGGCACCGACCATCTTCGCGGGCTGCCGAGACGACATGACCATCGTGCGCGAGGAGATCTTCGGCCCGGTGATGTCGGTGCTGTCGTTCCGCGACGAGGACGAAGTGATCCGCCGCGCCAACGCCACCGACTACGGCCTGGCCGCCGGGGTATTCACCCGCGACCTCAACCGCGCTCACCGGGTGGTGGCGGCTCTGGACGCCGGCACCTGCTGGATCAACCACTACAACCTCACCCCCATCGAGATGCCCTTCGGCGGGGTGAAGCAGTCCGGCATCGGCCGCGAGAACAGTCGCCATGCGCTGACCCACTACACGCGCCTGAAGAGCGTGTTCGTGGCCGCCGGCGCGGTGGACGCCCCCTACTGAGTGAATCCGTTACCTGTCCGCCGTCCGGTAGATGGGTGGGTGGCGGACAGGCGCGCATCGAAACAGCGGAGCAGACCCCATGGCCAGTGAAGAGCGGTTCGACTACATCATCGTGGGCGCGGGCTCGGCCGGCGCCGTACTTGCCCACCGGCTCACCGAGGACCCGAACACCTCCGTCCTATTGCTGGAGGCGGGCCCCATGGACCGGAGCCTGTTCATCCACATGCCCTCGGCGTTCGCATTCCCGCTGGCCAACGACAAGTACAACTGGTACTACCACGCCGAACCGGACCCGCACATGGACAACCGCCCCATGTACTGCCCGCGTGGCCGGGTGCTCGGTGGCTCCAGTTCCATCAACGGCATGGCCTACGTCCGCGGCCACGCCCTGGACTACGAGAACTGGGCCAAGGACTTCGGCCTGGAGGACTGGCAGTACAAGCACTGCCTGCCCTATTTCCGCAAGGCCGAGGATTTCGACCAGGGCGAGGACGGGTACCACGGCGCCGGCGGACCGCTGCACGTCACCACCGGCACCATGAAGAATCCCCTGTACGGCGCCTTCGTCGAGGCCGGGGTTGCGGCAGGCTACCCGCATACCGAGGACATGAACGGCTACCAGCAGGAAGGCTTCGGCCCCATGTTCCAGACCACCAAGGACGGCTGGCGCTGGAGCACCGCCAACGGCTACCTGCGGCCGATCATGAAACGGCCCAACCTCACCATCCGGACCCGCACATTCACCCGCCGCATTCTCATGGCGGGCGAGCGGGCCATCGGCGTGGTGGTGGAACAGAACGGGCAGAGCGGCAACATCCACGCCGAGCGCGAAGTACTGCTGTGCGCCGGCGCCATCAACTCGCCGCAGACGCTGATGCTCTCCGGCATCGGCCCGGCGGACCATCTGCGCGAGCACGGCATCGACGTGGTGGCCGATCGACCGGGCGTGGGGCAGAACCTGCAGGATCACCTGGAGATCTACGTCCAGTACGGCTGCAGCAAGCCCATCAGCCTCTACAGCGCTATGAAGCCGTGGAACAAGGCCATGATCGGCGCCGAGTGGCTGCTCAGGCGCACCGGCCTTGGGGCGACCAACCACTTCGAGTCCGGGGGCTTCATTCGCAGCGACGCCGGCGTGGAACAGCCGAACCTGCAGTACCACTTCCTGCCCATGGCCATCACCTACGACGGTGCCACCACCCAGGACCGTCATGGCTTCCAGGCGCACGTCGGGCCCATGCGCCCGGAGAGCCGCGGCTCCGTGACCCTGAAGAGCGCCGACCCGCACCAGGCGCCGCGCATCCTGTTCAACTACATGAGCACCGAGCAGGACCGCCACGAGATGCGCCGGAGCATTCGCCTCACCCGTGAGATCATGGCCCAGGCGCCCATGGACGAGTTCCGCGAGGAAGAGCTGTCACCAGGACCGGACGTCAGCACCGACGAGCAACTGGACGCCTTCGTCCGCCAGCACGGGGAGAGCGCCTACCACCCCTCCTGCACCTGTCGCATGGGCACCGTCGACGATCCCGAGGCGGTGGTGGACAGCCAGGGGCGCGTCCATGGCGTTGAGGGGCTGCGGGTGGTGGACGCATCCATCATGCCGCGCATCGCCAGTGGCAACCTGAATGCGCCCACCATCATGATCGCCGAGAAGATCGCCGACGCCGTGCGCGGCCGTGAGCCGCTGGTGGAAGACCAGCCCTGGTACCAGCCGGCGGACTGGGAGACGCATCAACGGGAAGGCCGGCCGGAGCGGTCGGTGGATTAAGGAAAAGCTGGAGGGAGGGCCGGCCCAGGGTCAGTCATTGTGAGGGGAGCTCCCTCCCTGGGGCCCCCAAAGGATACCGCTTGACGATGCCTAGAAGGCGAAACGGGCACCGGTAATCAATCCGGGATCCCCGTCGAAGATATCGAACGCGCCGACCAGGCCAAGATCGGGGCGCAGGAAATACTGCGCTGTAGCGCGGAAACCGACGTAGTCGAAATCGCCGGTCACGACACGAATGCTCCCGGACAACTCCAGATCGGGATTCAACCGATGGCGCAGACCGCCGCGCAGACCAAGACCGACGTCGTCGTCCGACGCGCCGTTACTGAATTCCTGATACTCGATGCTCGCACCGCCCCAGATATCGGTACTGGGATCCAGGGCCAAGCGGTACCCACCTCCCACGTGGAAGGTCGTGTAGTCGATGTTATCGGTCAGGTACTGGAACCCGCCGAGAACAAAGACGTTCTCGGTCGCTTGAAGCCGCGCGTCAGCGTCGAGTCCGATGAAGTCCTGGTCGGCGGACGTCGCACTCGGATAGAACGCGAAGCCACCTTGCACGTAGTTGTAGTTGAGCCCCTGCGCCCCCGCCAAGGCCGGCGCCATCAGGCCGGCGACGACCACGCAACCCAGTGATTTCTTCAGCATGCTTCCCTCCAGTAGACCGGTATCCCGGTCATCAGCCCCTGTAACGGTCCCAGCCTAGCAGCCACCCGTGCGGTCCACGATACTGGCCCCGACCGGCAACATACTCCCAATGTAAGGTGGATGTAAGGCAGGCGTGCTTACACTGCCCGCGGTTCCGGAGATTGTTCGCCCGGAAAACCACACGCTGCAGCACACAAGAATTGACATCATCCATCCAGGAACACACCGAACAACAGGAGAATCACTCATGCGCAAAACCATCACGGCGCTGGCCATGTCATCCGCTCTGGTCGCCGGAAGTGCCCAGGCCGACACGCCCGGGCAGGGCACGTTCACCCTGTTCCTCACCGATCTGTTCTCCAGCCCGCTTGGCGGACCGGGCATGATGGGGGGTGGCTTCTCCAGCCCCACGTACAACGCGGGCTTCTTCGTCACCGATGACATCATGCCGTACGGCTCTCTCAGTCTTTCCAGCGGCGACGACACCGCTGTACTGCTCAGGGCTGGCTCCCGTTTCTATGCCGTCCCGGGAGACGTTGGCCCGCTGCGCACATTCGCTGATGGCGAGCTGCTCTACTTCTCCAACGGCAACGACGCCATCGGCCTGGCGGGCAACTTCGGCATGGAATACCACGTCTCACGCCATTTCAGCGTCTCCGGGCGGGTCGGTGTCTCCCTGGTGGATCCAGACGTAGGCGACACCGTATTCAACGTGGGCGACGCAAGCGCCGCCGTCAACTTCTACTTCTGAGGCCGGCTCCCGCAACTTCTTGAGTCTGTTCGGCCGGCCACTCGTCCGGGTGGCCGGCGCTCTATCCCCCCGCCAAACCGCGAACGCGGTCACGAAACCGTGTGCTTGTTCGCCCTCTTGCCTTGACCCGCAGTGCTCCCCGGTGCAGGTTGAACGCTGTACGAAGCTGCCCGCAGGACGCCGGCGAGGGATGCCTTCATTGACACAACCCAGGAATCAATGGGCTACACTGGATCTGCCCGATAACTGGTGGTTCCATGGAGAGCCGTCTCCGGCCACGCGAGCCCTGCGGCAGACTGCCAGTCTCCGGCACCAGGCTCCCTATCAGGCGGCCACGGAAGCAGAAGCCCTTTTCCCCGAACTGACGCAGCGACAGGATCTCGCCCCATGGCTCGCGTTCTGCATCGCTGTCACCGGGCGCATCCACACGCTGTCACGCTTCAATGGCCTCGACCCGCTGATCGACTTCGTTGAGAGCCATCGCCCCACGCTGGATGCACCTCCTGCCGTCCTCCTGGAGATCGATGCCTGCTTCTTCGGTGCATTGGTGTTCAGACGCCCCGATCATCCCGAGATGGAAGCATGGGCTGATCGCTGCGAACAGGCCTTCGAAGGCGACGGGCCCGCCTTCGCGCGGCTGAGCGCTGCCAACCATCTACTCCTGCATCGTATCTGGTGCGGTCACCTCACCGCGGCGGACAGTCTGTGCAGTCGCATGATGGCGCTGCGCGACCGCACGGACGATGTCCGCGCGCGGTTGCTCTGCCACTCGGTCAGCGCCATGATCCGCCGGCTGTTCCTGGACTACGACAAGTGCAAGCAGGAGATCGAACTCGGGATGACGCTGGCCCGGGAAAGCGGCGTCCACTCCTGGGACTCGCACCTGTGCATGCAGGCCGCCATGCTGGCGCTCAGCCGCGGCAACGCCGAGGAGGGGAGGCAGTGGCTCGATACCATGGGCGCCGCTGCACCGCCCGAGTACCTGCTGGACCGCTCCGGGTACCACTACGTGCAGGCCTGGCTCCATTCCTTGGAGAAACGACCACCACGGGCCGAACATCACGCAGCGGAATCCGTACGCCTGGCCATACAGTCCGGCGCAATTTTCCCCCAGGCGGTAACGCACATGGGGCTCGGCCAACTTCACCTGGATGCCGGCCGGCTGCCCAGCGGCCTCTACCACATCGCCCAGGCGCGTCGGGTGGGGCGGCGCATGCGCTCCTCCAAGCCCGTGCAGTTCATGCGCGGGCTGCTGCAGGCCCAGGTGGCGTTCAAGCTGGGCATGCACCGCCGCGGGCTCAAGGCGCTGCGTCATGCCCTCGAGGTCGGCAGCGCCGAACACTACGTCAACTACCCTTGGTGGCGCCGGGACATCATGGCCGAGCTTTGCGCCCACGCCCTGGATGCCGGTATCGAGCCTGAGTACGTGCAGACGCTCATCCGCCTGCGCCGCCTGCGGCCGCCGGCGGATCGGTCCACTGAAATCTCGGCCTGGTACTGGCCGTTGCAGATCGACGTGCTCGGCACACCGCGCATTGTCCTGGACGGGGAACCCGTGAATCTCGGCCCGCGCATGCAGGACCTAATCCTGGCGCTGGCCTGCCTGGGTGATGGTCGCTCCTGGATCAGCCGCGAGGCCCTCGCCGACCGGCTGTGGCCGGACAGCGAGGGCGATCGCGCCCAGCAGACCCTGGACACGGCCATCCACAGACTGCGCAAGCAGCTCGGCAGCGAACCGCTGATCATGACCCGACCGGGGCTCGTGGCCCTGGACGACGGTCTCTGTCAGGTGGACTACTGGCGGCTATTGCGGCTTCTTGAAAAACCCCACCTGGCCCAGGAGGAAGTCCGGTTCCTGCTGCATCTGGCCCACCGCCTTTGCACGGCGACCAGCGAAGAGCACCATCGTTTCCTGCCGGCGGACAGCCTGCGCCACAGAGTCACTGCACGCATCCTGGATGCCGCCGACACCGGCGATTTTCCCACCGGCACGATTAACCACTGGCTGGAGACGTTGGTCAACCTGGTCCCCGGGAACGAAAGCGCCTGGCAGGCCCTGATCCGCCACTACGGCCACGCCGGCGCCGCCAGCGCAGCGGAAGTGGCATGGAATCGCTGCCGCGAGGCATTGAGCACCGAAGCCGGTCGCACCCCTTCACCACAGACACGCAGACTGCTTGACACGGTATCGACAGCGGCCTCGCCGGCTGCCCAGCATCAGCACTGAGGCAACTCAGCCCCTTGAAATTCCTCGAATCAACCCCATGTCGAAGGATGCCCCGGAACGGCTGGGCGGTCTCCTTCGAGCCGCCAGCCGGCCCGGTGGAACACCGTTTCACCCAAGGGTCGGTTAACTCAAGGAGGTGATGGGTCATGTTCGGTGATCTGGCACGTTTCGATGTTCCCGTATTCAACGAGCTGAGCCGTGCGCTGCGGCTGATGGACGAGGCGTTCGGTGA
>SKYZ01000195.1 GCA_007127625.1 Aquisalimonas sp.
CCCGGAGTCCTGGGACATCGCCGCCGATACCGACGTGCGGGAACTGCTCTACGACGTCTGGACCCGGGCCATCGACTACACCATCGTGGACTCCAACGCTCTCGCCCTGAATCAGAGCTATTATCCCGAGCTGCGCCTGGCATTTACCTTCGACCAGGGACAGAAGCTGGCCTGGGCATTCCTCGATGCTGACGACACCAGCCTGCATGAAGCCGCCGAGGAGTTTCTGGGCACCATTCGCGAGAACGGGACCCTGGCCGACATCCGCGAACGCTATTACGGCTACCTCAGCGGTTTCGACTATGTGGGCGCGCGGGTATTTCTGCGTCACGTGACCGAACGCCTCCCGCAATTCCGGGAAACCTTTGAGCAGGCAGGGGAGGAGTACGGCGTGGACTGGCGCCTGCTGGCCGCCATTGGCTACCAGGAATCCCACTGGGATCCGGAAGCCGTGTCACCCACCGGCGTCCGCGGGCTGATGATGCTGACCCAGCGTACCGCCGCCGAACTCGACGTGAGCAATCGCCTGGATCCCGAGCAGAGTATCCGCGGTGGCGCCCGATACTTCGCGTCCCTGCGGGAGCGCCTGGCCGACAACATCGAGGAGCCGACACGCACCTGGATGGCACTGGCGTCTTATAACGTGGGGATGGGGCATCTGCAGGACGCCCGCAGGATCACCGAGCAGGAGGGCGGCGACCCGGACAGCTGGTCCGACATCCGCGAACACCTGCCACTGCTGGCCCAGCCGGAGTGGTATCAGCAGACTCGCTTCGGTCGCGCCCGCGGCTGGGAGCCGGTGCACTACGTGCGCGGCGTACGCAGCTACTATGCGCTGCTTCGCCGGATCACGGACTCGGCTCAGTTCAGCATCAGTCCCGAGGCCAACCCGGAGCATCGCCGGCAGTTCGAGCCGCGGGACGCCGGACACCTGCAACTGCCGCGGGCCCTGGAGGCACTGCACTGAGCCCTTCAGCGCCGGGACCGAAAGAATCCACGCAGTAGTTCAGCGCTTTCTTCGGCCAGAACCCCGCCCTGCCAGCTCACGTCATGATTGTGCAGCCCGGGCTCCAGCAGCCGGAAGCAGCTCGCCACCGCCCCCGTGCGGGGCTCACTGGCCGCGTAAACCAGACGGGCGACCCGGGCATGCACCAGGGCACCGACACACATGACGCAGGGTTCCAGGGTCACGTACAGAGTGGTTCCGGTGAGGCGGTAGTTGCCTGCCCGGGCCGCCGCCGCCCGCAAAGCGTGGATCTCGGCATGCACGGTGGGATCCGCCGCGCCGATGGGGTGATTCCAGCCCCTGGCCAGTTCTTCCCCGTCCCGGACCAGCACCGCGCCCACCGGCACTTCACCCGCCTGTTCGGCGCGACGCGCCTCGAGCAGCGCCTCGTGCATCCACAAGCGATCCTGCTCCTGCTGCTCGCCCGCGTCCGGTCCGATGGTCATGCCGCCGGCGCCGTCATTCCCACTCGATGGTGGCCGGCGGCTTGCCGGAGATGTCGTAGACCACGCGGGAAATGCCTTCGATCTCGTTGATGATACGGCGGCTGACGTGGTCCAGGAACTCGTAGGGCAGGTGTGCCCAGCGTGCGGTCATGAAATCGATGGTCTCCACGGCACGCAGGGCGATCACATGCTCGTAGCGGCGCCCGTCACCGGTAACGCCCACGGACTTCACCGGCATGTAGACGGCAAACGCCTGGCTAACCTTGTTGTAGAGATCATGCTTCCACAGCTCCTCGATGAAAATGGCATCCGCCCGGCGCAGCGGATCGGTGTAAGCCTTGCGGATCTCGCCGAGGATGCGGACCCCGAGCCCCGGGCCGGGAAAGGGGTGGCGGTGAACCATGTCGTAGGGCAACCCGAGCTCGACACCGATACGACGCACCTCGTCCTTGAACAGCTCCCGCAACGGCTCGATGAGCTTGAGGTTCATCTTGTCCGGCAGGCCGCCCACGTTATGGTGGGACTTGATCACGTGGGCCTTGCCGGTGGCGGCACCGGCGGACTCGATCACATCCGGGTAGATGGTGCCCTGGGCCAGCCAGCTGACATCGGTGATCTTCTCGGCTTCGTCGTCGAACACGTCGATGAACAGGTTGCCGATGATCTTGCGCTTCTGCTCCGGATCGCTGACACCGGCCAGGGCCTTGAGGAAGCGGTTCTCGGCATCCACGCGGACGACGTTCACGCCCATGTGCCTGGCGAAGGTGGCCATGACGTGGTCGCCTTCACCGAGGCGCAGCAGACCGTTATCCACGAACACGCAGGTGAGCTGATCGCCGATGGCCCGGTGCAGCAGTGCAGCTACCACGGAGGAGTCCACCCCGCCGGACAGCCCCAGCAGCACCTTGTCACCCCCCACCTGCTCACGGATCCGGGCGATGCTGTCGTCGATGATGTTGCCGGAAGTCCAGCTTCCGCTGCAGCCGCAGAGCTCGCGCACGAACCGGGTGAGAATGCGCTGCCCCTGCACCGTGTGGGTGACCTCCGGATGGAACTGCACTCCGTACCAGGCGCGCTCGTCATCACCGATCCCCGCCACCGGCGCCGCATCGTTGCTGGCGATGCACTTGAACCCGGCGGGCGGCTCCGTCACCCGGTCACCGTGACTCATCCACACATCCAGCATGCCGTAGCCTTCCGGCGTGGTGTGGTCCTCGATGTCCCGCAGCAGCCGGGAGTGGCCGCGCGCCCTCACCCGGGCGAAGCCGAATTCCTTGTGCGACGAGGGCTCCACCGTGCCCCCGAGCTGGGCGGCCATGGCCTGCATGCCGTAGCAGATGCCCAGCAGCGGCACGCCCAGTTCGAACACCGGCTCGGGAATGCGTGGCGTCTCGCTGAACGTGACCGACTCCGGCCCTCCGGAGAGGATCATGCCGCTCGGAGCGAACGCACGGACGGCCTCCGGGTCACAGTCGCAGGCGTAGATCTCGCAGTAGACCCCGGCCTCGCGCACCCGGCGGGCAATCAACTGGGTGTACTGGGAGACGAAATTGAGGATGAGAATGCGTTCAGCGTGAATGTCCTGGGCCATGACGGGTTCCAACGGCAGAAACGAAACGAACGCGCCGCCCGGAGGGCGGCGCGCGACGGGAATCGACGTTCAGTCGG
>SKYZ01000482.1 GCA_007127625.1 Aquisalimonas sp.
TACGTGGATACGCCGCTGCTCGATCTGCTGGAGCAGGAAGTCAAGGATTTCCTGGTTTCGCTCCACCCGGTGCAGCGTCTTGGGCGCCCGGAGGAAGTTGCCAACGCCGCGCTGTTTCTGGCGTCGGACGAAGCCAGCTTCATCACCGGCGCTGACCTGCCCGTGGACGGCGGGTTCCTGGCGGGCAAGTCCTGATCTGACGCTGAACCGGGCGAGGAGGCGGCAGGGCTACTCCCGCGCCCGCGTCTCCCCGTGCTGGTCCACCGCGCTGATGGTGTCGTAGTCCCGGCGGGGAAGGGTGACCAGCAGGCACGGGCTAGTTATGGCCTGGGTGACCATGGCGTCTTCAGCCGGCTCATGCCAGGTGATGGGCAGTTCGACCGCACCGTCATCGATGGCTGCCCGGGGCTCCCGCAGTGCCAGACGGTAACCGCCGGTGGAGCGCTGCCCCATGGTGACAAGCACCGCGATGTTCTCATCGAAGTCGGGTGCCGCCAGACGGTCGGCGTGGTCACCCCCGACCACGTGGCGGAACATGGCGTCGCGTTCCGCCTGGAACTGTTCGTGGTCGGTGATCACGCGTAGCCGCGGCCCCTCCTGGTCGCCCCCGCAGTGGCTGCCGCTGTAGAGGGCCTCCAGGGGGATGCGTTCGTTGCTGGCCATGTCGGCGCAGGCCGTTGTAAGGGTGAGTGTTGCTGCCACGAGGCCCGCTAGCACCGGAACCCTGTACGCACTCATTGCTGTCTCCGGAATCGGGGCTGCTCTTCGATATGACGCTCCAGGCCACCGAGAATATCAAGTGCCGTGTTGCTCTCGAGCCCGACCCGATAGCCGGTAGTGAAGTCGCGTCGCACGGTTTCGCCTGCTCCGACAGTGAAGCGCTCGATGCGATCCAGGGTCGGATACGCGCCGCAGGCCTCCCCCGCATCGCAGATGAACCCGTCGTTATCATTGTCGGTGCCCGCGATGACCACGTATTCGCCCGGGGCGACATCCTCGAAGCGGTAAACATAGCGGCCATCTTCCGCGTTGATCGCCGTTTGCTGAACGAGGTCGTAGCCGGAGGCGTCCCGGAGCTGCACGTACTTCAGTCCGGCGTCTTCATCGCCGCGCGCCTCCAGTCCTGTGACTTTGAGACTGATGCTGACCTTCGCTGTCACGTCGGTATTCGTTTCGGCGTGGACGGTGCCGACGAACGAGCCCTCGTCCATGCCTTTTGTGTCGACCGCCACTTCGTATGTCCCCAGGCCTCGGTCGTTGCTGCCACTGCCGGGCTTGACCGAGATCCAGTCCCGATCACCTGTGACACCAGTCACTTCCAGGGTTTCATCGTCATCGTTGAGCGTCGCCAGTTCGAATTCGCCCGTTTCGGAACTCCCGGTCGCAATGTCGAACGCCAGAGAGCGCGGCGATGCGCGCAGGGAAGGCTCCGCAATGTTCCCCGCCAGGCGCACGGCGTCCGCGGCGTTGATGAGCCCGTAACCGTACTCTTCGTCGTGCTCCCCGGTTCCGGCCTCGCCGAGCGGCTCGGTCATGGGGCTATTCTCGGCCTGAATCCATGCCAGTACCTGGTCGAAGCCAAGCTCTGGGTCGATGCTGCGCATCAAGGCGAGGACACCGGCCACATGCGGTGTCGCCATGGAAGTTCCCTGAGAGAAGACGTAGTTTGGCGAGATCCCGCCGTCCGATTCCGTTGTCGCTGATGTGCTCAGAATGCCATCCGGGTGACCGTCCCCGGTCAGATCCTGGTTCATGTTCCCACCGGGGGCGACCAGGTCCAGGGATTCGCCGAAATTGGAGTAGGGAGCGCGTGTTGTATCCGCGCCCACCGCGCCTACGGACAGCACGTGATCGTAAGCTGCGGGATAAATCTTGCGGGGCTCGCCATCGTTTCCCGCTGCCGCCACGACGATAACACCTGCCTCCGCAGCGTCTCGGTACAGAGCCGCATCAGTGTCCGATTTTGCCCCACCGCCCAGACTCAGGTTGATCACGTCTGCGCGCGGGCCCGTGTCGTCGTCAAGTCCCGCAGCGTAGCGGACGCTCTCGCGCACGCTCATCGTGGTGCCGAATCCGTCGTCACAAAGTGCCGTGACCGGCATGATCCGGGTTCGCCATCCGATCCCGGCGACGCCGCGTTCGTTATCCGTTGCGGCGCCAACGATGCCGGCAACATGTGTACCGTGAAAGCGGGTGCCGTCAGGGATGGAGGAGCTGTCCACGTCGCAGTCGGGCGAGAAGTCGGCGCCGTCAGTGAGTTTGCCCTCCAGGTCCGGGTGTGCGGCGTAGATCTCGGTATCGATGACTGCAACCAGAACCTGGTCGTCGCCCATGGTCTGAGACCAGGCCTCGGACATGTCGATCAGAGGCACGTTCCACTGGAGTTCCAGGAACTCGTCCTCCGGTGTGCTTTGCGACCGAAAGATGGCGTTCAGTTCCGTGTCGCGAATATCATCCTGTCGACGCAGTGCCTTCGCCATGGCGATGGTATCCAGGTGCCGTCGCGTGGCGGTCGGTAGCTCCGCACTCGCGCGCTCCGCTGTCCGGATGGACTCACCTTCGCCCATGGCCCGCATGGCCTGGTCGCGGGCAGCTGCATCCGGAAAATGCATGAGCGTTCCCACGCCTCGTCCACCGCCCCGGTGCTCCAGCGCCAGCTGCCGGGATCGAGTGTTGGCCATGGTGTTCACGTCAATGCCCTGGCTCTGGAGCATGTCGTCCTTAAAATGGACGATTATATCTCCCGGAACGAAATCAATCGGGCGACCTTGAGCGTATGCGCTTGATGTCGCGCCGGCCGTTGTGACGCCCTGGCCGAGGGTCAGTATGTAGTTGGAGCCGCGGTGAACGGCACTGACCTTGATCACGTACTGGTCGACGTCCTCGTCCGAGGGCACCACGATCTCTTCAACCCGTGCGTCGGGCTCTGCCGATTCGGCGATGATGTCCCCGTCTCCGTTCAGGAGAAACAGGTCGAGGTCCACGGGGTGCTCATTATCGCTGGCGAAGTCGCTGATGCGCAGTCGAATCCGCTGGTTCTCTACAAGCTCGGCGGTGTAGTAGTCAGCGGGGTCGGTTACTTCGTCGGCGTATCCCCCGACAGTTGCCGGGGTGGA
>SKYZ01000178.1 GCA_007127625.1 Aquisalimonas sp.
CCGAGCACCGACTCGATGTGGCCCAGCTGGCGGTGGTAGCGGCCGTCGATGCCGCAGATCATGGCGTCCGCTTCGCCGCGGCGGACCATCAGCGCGGCGATGACGGTGTTGCGGGTGCGCACCACGTTACGCGCCTGGTCGGGGGTGATGCCCTTGCGCTCCATGATGGAGTGGTACAGCGTCCAGTACTCGCGGTAGCGCGGATCATCCTCCGGGTCCGCCAGTTCGAAATCCTCGTCCATGGTCAGCCGCAGTCCCAGGCGCTCCAGGCGCATTTCCACCACCTTGCGACGGCCGATGAGAATCGGCTTCGCCAGACGGTCGTCCACCACCACCTGCACGGCGCGCAGCACGCGTTCCTGTTCGCCCTCGGCGTAGACCACGCGCTTGGGGTTCTCCCGGGCGCGCTCGAACAGCGGTTTCATCAGCAGGCCGGACTGGAACACGAACTGGTTCAGGCGCAGCTTGTACGCTTGCATGTCCTCGATGGGACGCACCGCCACGCCGCTGTCCATGGCCGCCTGGGCCACCGCCGGTGCGATGCGCGAGATCAGCCGCGGGTCGAAGGGCTTGGGGATGAGGTAGTCGCGGCCGAACTGCAGCGGCTTGCCGCCGTAGGCGGTGACCACCACGTCCGAGGACTCCTCCATGGCCAGGGCGGCGATGGCCTCCACGCAGGCCAGCTTCATCTCTTCGTTGATGGTGGTCGCACCCACGTCCAGTGCGCCCCGGAAGATGAACGGGAAACACAGGACGTTGTTCACCTGGTTGGGGTAGTCCGAGCGACCGGTGGCGATGACACAGTCCGGGCGCTCCTCCTGGGCTTCCTCCGGAATGATCTCCGGGGTGGGGTTGGCCATGGCGAACACCAGCGGATCCCGGGCCATCTTCGCCACCATGGCGCGGGTGAGCACGCCGGGGCCGGACAGGCCGATGAAGATGTCGGCGCCGTCGATGGCGTCGTCCAGGGTGCGCGCATCGGTGTCGCGGGCAAAGGCGGCCTTGCGTTTGTCCAGGTTCTCGCGGCCGCTGTGGATCACGCCCCGGGAGTCCAGCATGGTGATGTGCTCCCGGGGCAGGCCCAGGCTCACCAGCAGTTCCAGGCAGGAAATCGCCGCGGCGCCGGCGCCCGAGCACACCACGGTAACGTCCTCCACGTTCTTGCTCACCACTCGCAGGCCGTTGCGCACCGCCGCCGCGGTGATGATGGCGGTGCCGTGCTGGTCGTCGTGGAAGACGGGAATGTTCATGCGCTCCTTGAGCTGCTCCTCCACCTGGAAGCATTCCGGCGCCTTGATGTCCTCCAAATTGATGCCGCCGAAGGTGGGTTCCAGGCTGGCAATGATCTCCACCAGGCGGTCGGGGTCGCGTTCCTGGATCTCGATGTCGAACACGTCGATGCCGGAGAACTTCTTGAACAGCACGCCCTTGCCTTCCATGACCGGCTTGGAGGCCAGCGGACCGATGGCGCCCAGGCCCAGCACGGCCGTGCCATTGGTGACCACCCCCACAAGGTTGCCCCGGGCGGTGACGCTGGCCGCCTCGGTTTCGTCCTCGACAATGAGTTCGCAGGCTGCGGCGACCCCGGGTGAGTAGGCCAGGGCGAGGTCGCGCTGGGTGGCCAGGGGCTTGGTGGTGACGACCTGGAGTTTTCCGGGCCTCGGGTAGCGATGGTAATCCAGCGCGTTTTCGCGCAAGTCCTCGGACATGCTGTTTCTCCTCGATGATTCTAAGCCGTGGGCGTCCTTTACCCCGGGGGAGCGATCGACTGACCCTATGATACCGGCCGGATCAACAGGGTCCACCGAGCGTCATCATGGTTCATGGGCCAGGAAGGCGCGCAGCCGCCGGGTGAACGCATCCGGCTGTTCGGCGTGCAGCCAGTGGCCCGCGCCGGGCAGTGCTTCGATGGCGGCCTCCGGGAACAGGGTCCTGATTCCCGCCTGGGCGGATTCCGGCACATAGTCGGATTTCTCCCCGTGCAGGAACAGGGTCGGACCGGTGTAGGTGGTATCGAATTCCGGGAAATCCGCGATCACCGGTAGATTGTTCTCCAGCGCCGCCAGGGGAATGCGCCAGCGGAAACCGCCGTCGGCCGCCTCCAGGTTGGTGAGCAGGAATTGCCGCAGTCCGGCCTCGGGGATATCGTCGGCCAGCGCCTCGCTGGCGGCGTTGCGGGAGCCGAGGCGCCGCGGATCCATGCGCTGCAGCGCGCGCAACAACCGCCCGTGACCGTGATCGCCGTAGGCCATGGGAGCGATGTCCGCCACCAGCAGCCGCTGGACGTAGTCGCTGTCGCTGAGCGCCAGCGCCATGGCGACCTTGCCGCCCATGCTGTGCCCGACCACGGTGGCCGGGGGAATGCCGTGGTGGTCCATGGTTTCGGCGACAGCGGCTGCCATGGCCGGGTAACTCATCTCGTCCACGTGGGGCGATTGGCCGTGGTTCGGCAGGTCCATGGTGACTACCAGGTGATCGGATGCCAGGTCACGGGCGATACGGTTCCAGTTGGTGCTGGAACCGAACAGCCCGTGCAGGATGACAATGGCGGGTCCGTCGCCCTGAGTGCGGGTGTTCAATGGTTGCTTCATGACTCGTGCACGCCCTGGCTGTGTTCTCGTCCGGAAAGGACGGCAACGTTTTTCAGGTCCTGCACCGCCACCGTCAGCATGGCAAGGTCGGTATGGCCACCACCGTCGATGTCGGCGAGGGTCTGCTGCAGGCGTGCCGCCGGACCGGACAGGGCGAGCTGCCAATGGTCCACGAGCTCGGCGGGCGCCAGCGCGGGATCATCCTGTTGCAGGACGCTGGTGGCAAGCAAGCGCAGGTAGAGGGCGTAATCGTCTTCAAGGCCCAGGCGGCAGCGTTCTTCCCAGGCGTTGCCGGTCTCCAGTGCGCGGATGGCGTTCTCCAGCCAGCGCAGGGACAGCGCCTGGCCGAGCTGGAAGTAGACCGCCGCCGCCCGCTCCGGGTCGGCACCGGTCTCCGCGGCGACAATGGAGATGTCCAGCGCCGCCGCCAGTGGGTTCAGGCAGGCCAGCCTCCGCGCCAGATCGGCGGGCACGTTGCAGGCGGTCAGCTCATCGACCCGGGCGACCAGGGCGTCGTGGTCCGGC
>SKYZ01000415.1 GCA_007127625.1 Aquisalimonas sp.
GCTTGCGGGTTTTCCGCAAGCCCTTTTTTCGTTGTGCCTCTCGACTGTAGGGGCAGCGCGCTCATCGGTTCGTCGGCCGGGAAGGTGCATCAACATGCACCGACTACAACAATCGGGGCGTTTGCTGGGTCCTCAAACGCTGTCCGGGGATCCTGCAGGGTCAGAAGCGATAGTTCAGCCCCAGGCTCACGGTGCCAACCGTGATCTCGATCTCCTCAGTGCCTCCCGAATAGGGGCCTCCGGTGTATGTGACTTCCAGATCCTGCATGGCGCGCCCGACGATCTCGGCGTTAAGCTCCACGTTGTCCGCCACGCGAAGTATGTAACCGGCCCCCAGGCCGAAGGACCAGAGTCCCTCGGTTGACGCACGGTAATCACCGACCCGGTAATCCACGCTGGCGCGTCCGAGTTCCAGGACGCCGTACAGGAAATGGCGACCCGCCATGTAACCGAGGCTGGTGCCCACGGAGGCGAAGCCGTTCACGTCCAGGCGCGAGTCATTGTACAGATCGATCTCCGCGCCGAAGTGCTGCAGCCGTGCGTCGAAGGAATAACCGAAGCCTTCATCCGAAGAGCGATAACTCAGCTTGATGCCGGGCCCGGCGGTATCGTCGTCGTTCTCGTCGGATACTGATGCCCCTCCGGATGAAAAGGTCGACTCGGCCGTCACGGTGTTCGAGTGGCCGTAGATCCCGATGCCGATTCCGGACCATGGATTGGCAGCCGAAACAGCCGGGGGGGCGGAGACAAGCGCGGCTAGCAGGAGAGCGTTGGTTTTCATTCTCATTCTGGTTCTCATCAGCAAGGTTGATGCAGGAGCCCGGGGCGGCAGGAATCATAGTCTCTCCGGTGACGGCCAGGGAATCAGTTTCGAAGCTGGTCGCGTCTGCGGCGGCATGGCTGCCAACCGGGCGGTTCCGTGATCCCGTAACATTTTTTGTGATTGACTCAGCCCCAACCGTCCCCACATCCCCCCGATAGATGCTAGGCTCATGCGTCACAAATGAAATACCGTTCCGCACCGCGCAACGGCACCGAACAATATTCGAGCAGCATCAAGGCCAAGAACGGTCTGAGGAGGATCTACCGTGAGTCTCAGTCTCAGCGATTCCCAGCTCCTGAAGAGTCAGGCGTATATCGGTGGTGAGTGGGCGCCCGCCGGCAACGGCGCGACCTTCACCGTGCACAACCCGGCCACCGGCGAGAGCCTGGGCACGGTGCCCGACATGACCGCGGCGGACGCCCGTCAGGCCATCGCCGCCGCCGAGGCCGCCTTCCCCGAGTGGAGCGGCATGCCCGCGCGCAAGCGCTCCCAGCTGCTGCGCAAGTGGTTCGACCTGATTCAGCAGCACGCCGACGACCTGGCGGCGCTGCTCACCGCCGAACAGGGCAAACCCCACGCCGAGGCCAAGGGCGAAGTGCTCGGCGGCGCCGCCTACGTGGAGTGGTTTGCCGAGGAGGCCAAGCGCATCGAGGGCGACGTGCTGAGCCCCCAGACCTCCAGCCAGCGCGAAGTCATCCTGAAACAGCCGGTGGGTGTGGTGGGCGCCATCACTCCCTGGAACTTCCCGTCCTCCATGATCACCCGCAAGGTCTCCCCGGCCCTGGCCGCAGGTTGCCCGGTGGTGATCAAACCGGCGGAAGACACCCCGCTGTCCGCCCTGGCCCTGGCGGAGCTGGCCCACCGCGCCGGCATCCCGGCCGGCGTGGTGAACGTGGTCACCGCCAGCCACGGCGCCGAGGTGGGCAAGGAGCTCTCCACCAACCCCACGGTGCGCAAGCTCTCCTTCACCGGCTCCACCGCCGTGGGCAAGCTGCTCATGAGCCAGGCCTCCGATACCGTCAAGAAGGTGAGCCTGGAGCTGGGCGGCAATGCGCCGTTCCTGGTGTTCGAGGATGCCGACCTGGATGGCGCTGTGAAGGCCGCCACCATGATGAAGTTCATCAACACCGGCCAGACCTGCATCTGCGTCAATCGCCTGATGGTCCATGAAAACGTCTACGACGCCTTCATGGAGCGTTTCACCGCCGCGGTGGACTACCTGAACGTCGGCGACGGCGCCGAGAAGGGCGTGACCACCGGCCCGCTGATCAACGACAAGGGCCTGGAGAAGGTGGAGAGCCTGGTCAGCGACGCCGTGGAGAAGGGGGCCAAGGCCGTGCGTGGCGGCAAGCGCCACGACCTGGGCGGCACCTTCTATGAACCCACCGTGCTCACCGACGTGAAGCCGGACATGGCGTGTTTCGGCAACGAGATCTTCGGCCCCGTGGCGCCGGTGTACAAGTTCAGTTCCGAGGACGAGGCCGTGCGCCTGGCCAACGACACCCCCTATGGCCTGGCCGCCTACTTCTTCACCAAGGACGCTGGCCGTATGTGGCGGGTGGGTGAGGCCCTGGAATACGGCATGGTGGCTTGCAACACCGCCCGTTTCGTCCACGAGGCCATGCCCTTCGGCGGTTTCAAGGAATCCGGCATCGGCCGCGAGGGGTCCAAGTACGGGATCGAGGAGTACCTGGAGACCAAGTTCCTCTGCATGGGTGGTCTATAACGCAATAAACGGAAGCGGCATTCGGACTGCGACGGAATCTGCCCCGGTGGCGAGTCGGCGCTCCGGTCACGGACCGTCTCCAGCCATGGACGGCTGGAGACGGTCCTACAGGGAAGTACTTGCGGCGTGTCCGTGACCGGAATGCCGACTCGCCACCCCCGGATAGAGACATAACCGCCGGCTGCACGAAACGCACGAACAGACAACGCGAACCAGACATCGCCTGCCAGGACCGGTAAACCGGTCGGCAGGGCGCAGTAACAAGCAACAGGAGGACCCCATGAGCGACGCAGTCAGTTATCAAGTCAAGGACGGAATCGGTGTCATCACCGTCAACAACCCGCCCGTCAACGCCCTCGGCCAGGCCGTGCGCCAGGGTCTGAAGGAAGGCCTGGAAAAGGGCCTGGCCGACAGCAGCGCCGAGGCGTTGGTGGTCATCGGCGGCGGCAACACCTTCCCCGCCGGCGCCGACATCCGCGAGTTCGGCAAGCCGCCCCAGGAGCCGAGCCTGCCCGACGTCATCGACGCCTACGAGAACAGCGACAAGCTCGTGGTGGCCGCCA
>SKYZ01000237.1 GCA_007127625.1 Aquisalimonas sp.
AAGCGCGTGGTCTACGCCGAGGGCGAACAGGAACGCGTGCTGCGCGCCGTGCAGGTGGTGGTGGACGACCGTCTGGCGAAGCCGATTCTCATCGGCCGTCGCAAGGTCGTGGAAATGCGCCTGGAGCGCCTGGGGCTGCGGCTGGCCATGGACGAGGATTTCGAGCTGGCGGATCCGGAGGATGATCCGCGCTACCGCGAGTACTGGACGCTGTACCACTCCATCATGGAGCGCAAGGGCATCACGCCGGACCAGGCGCGTAACGTGGTACGCACCCGCAACACCGTCATCGCCGCGCTGATGGTCCGCCGCGGCGAGGCGGACGCCATGATCTGCGGCATCGACGGCCGCTACCACCGCCAGCTGGGCCACATCGAGTCGGTGCTCGGGCGTCGCCCCGGTGTGCGCAATATGGCGGCCATGAACACCCTGATCCTGCCCAAGGGAACGTTCTTCCTGTGCGACACCTACGTCAACCAGGACCCCACGGCCCAGCAGCTCGCGGAAATGACCATCCTGGCCGCCGACGAGGTGCGCCGCTTCGGCATGACGCCCAAGGTGGCGCTGCTGTCCCACTCCAGCTTCGGCTCGTCGGACGCGGCATCGGCGGTGAAGATGCGCGAGGCCCTGCAGCTCATCGAGGCGCGGGATCCGAACCTGGAAGTCGAAGGCGAAATGCACGGCGACGCCGCCATTTCCGAGGAAATCCGCCAGCGCATCTTCCCCAATGCGCGGCTCAAGGGCACGGCCAATCTGCTCATCCTGCCTACCCTGGACGCTTCAAACATCGCGTTCAATCTGCTCAAGGCCACCAGCGAAGGGGTCTCGGTGGGCCCGATCCTGCTGGGCACCAATCGCCCGGCGCACATCCTCACGCCGTCGGTGACGGTCCGGGGCATCATCAACATGACCGCCCTGTCGGCGGTGGAGGCCAGCATGATGCCCACCGGCGAGGACACCGCGAAGTCGGAATGACACGCACACAGTGAAACTGGGTTACAGAACCCTGGAGGAGGAGAAACGATGACCAAGGCGATCGTCGTTCACGAAACGGGCGGCCCGGAAAATATGCGCTGGGAAGATGTCAGCATCGGCGAACCGGGCCAGGGTCAGGCGCTGGTGCGGCACACCGTGGTGGGGCTGAACTTCATCGACGTGTACTTCCGCACCGGCCTGTATCAGCCGCCGCAGCTGCCCTTCACGCCGGGGATGGAAGCTGCCGGCGTGGTGGAGGCCGTGGGTCCGGATGTTGCCCACGTTGCCCCCGGCGACCGGGTCGCTTACGCGGCGGGCCCGCCGGGCTCCTACTGCGAACAGCGCCTCGTGGCCGCGGACCGGCTGGTGAAGGTGCCGGACGGCATCAGCGACGAGACGGCGGCGGCGATGATGCTCCAGGGCATGACGGCCTGGTATCTGCTGCGGCGCACCTACCCGGTAAAGGCAGGCGACACGATCCTGATTCATGCCGCCGCCGGCGGTGTGGGTCTGATTGTCTGTCAATGGGCCAGTCACCTGGGCGCAACCGTGATCGGCACCGTGGGCAGCGAGGAAAAGGCGGAACTGGCCCGCGCCCACGGCTGCCATCACACCATCAACTACAACACCGAGGACTTCGTGCAGCGGGTGAAGGAGCTCACCGGCGGCGAGGGGCTGCCCGTGGTCTACGATTCCGTGGGTCAGGCCACCTTCGACGGCTCCCTTGACTGTCTGCGGCCCCGCGGCCTGATGGTGACCTTCGGCCAGTCATCCGGACCGGTGGCGCCGCTGAACCTCGGCACCCTGGCGGCGAAGGGCTCACTGTTCATTACCCGGCCGACGCTGTTCAACTACGTGGCCCAACGCGAGGATCTGGAGACGGCCGCGGGCGAACTGTTCGATCTGGTGCAGAAAGGTGTGGTTGCCATCGAGGTGAACCACCGTTTCCCCCTGGCGGATGCCGCCGAAGCGCACCGGGCGCTGGAAGGACGCCGCACCACGGGGTCGACGGTGCTCACGCTGGACTGAGTAAGCGCGAGCTCGGAGCCGACAGTAGGGCGGACCTTCAGGTCCGCCTTCCCCCGACTTGCAGGCCAAGATGCGCGACCGAGCCCGCCATGGTGGACCTGACGGTCCACCCTGCGTCTGGCGGGTACATCAGGGCGCGTCCGGCACGAAATGCTAGGCCGACTTCTCGCGAGTCTCCCCGGCCTCGCTGGGCTGCGGCTGGCGCAGGTGCTCCAGCTCCGGTAGCGGCTGCAGGCCGGCGGCCTGCTCGGCGGCGCGCCGGTAGGCACGGCGGGCAGCATCGCGCTCGCCCATGTGTTCCAGCAGGTCCGCCAGAAGGTAGGAGGCCTCGGCGCTGGGCTTGCGGGCGACACAGGCTTCCAGATAGGAGCGCGCCCGCCCCCACAAGCGACTGCGCACCGCCAGCCGGCCCACCGCCAGGAGCAGATCCGGATCCTCCGGGTGCTCGCGCAGCCAGCCTTCGGCAATGTTGAAGGGCCGCTCGGGATCTTCCATCTGCAGCCGCCCGTAGCGGTCCACGTAACGCGGGTCCCATTTACCGCGCAGTGCGAGGCGCAGGCGCTTCTCCAGGTGTTCACTCCCCGGTGCGTTGCCGAGCACGGCATCCGCATACGCCAGCAGCACGTCCGGCTCGTCGTTCAGGTGGCGCGGCAGTCGGCCCCAGGCGCGCTCGACTGCGTCCAGGGACTGCCGGGACGCCTGGTCGAGCAGGCCGATGGCGGCCTTGCGCTCAAGTTGCTGCAGCCGCGCCGAGTCCATCTCCGCATGGCGGCGCAGACGGGGCAGCAGATCAAGCACCCGCTCCCACTCACCCAGCACTTCACAGGCGCGCACCAGCAGGTGCAGCACCCGCGAATGCCGTGGATATCGCTCCTGCAGCAGGTTCAGGGTCGCGAACGCCGTCTCCCACTGTTCGTCTTCCAGGTAAAGCTGGGCCTGCAACAGGCCGATGGCCAGGCGCGCATCCGGATCGGCCTTGTCCGCCAGGGCCAGGTAGCTGTCGCGGCGACCGTCTGCACCGGCGCGGTGGGCCGCCCAGGCAGCACTCAGATAGTGGAGCACCGGTGTCTCACTGGCGTCCACGGACTGGATCAGCGAGCGCT
>SKYZ01000192.1 GCA_007127625.1 Aquisalimonas sp.
AACCCGTTGGTCGTGGCTTTGCTCCGCGTTGTTTGCCGGGGCGTTGGCTTAGCCGATCAGGGGCAGGATCTCCTTGGTCACCGCCACCAGCATGATGTAGGCGAACACCATCAGGGCGCCGATCCATGCGACAACACGGATGCCCATGGTCCGGCCGCGCTTGAGGGCGATCATGCCCAGGGCGATGTAGATCACCAGGCCCACCACCTTGGCCGTGACCCAGCCGTGCACGAAGGGGTATTGGGCCAGGATCCAGGCCAGCAGCAAGGCGCTGACCAGCAGCACCGTGTCGATGACGTGCGGCACGATACGCACCCAGGTCCGCTGCAGCATGCCCGATCCCGCCATCATCCAGATGCCACGCAGCATGAACAGGGCAACACTGAGGATGGCGCTGCCTTGGTGCACGTGCTTGATCAGGGTGTAGTACTCGGCCATGGGGCTTACCTATTTGAATCCTTTCTGCACGGCCCACACCGCCGCCTCGACCCGGGAACGGAAGTTCATCTTCTTGAGCAGGTTTTTCACGTGCACCTTGGTGGTGCCCTCGGTGATGCCCAGGTTGCGGGCGATGGTCTTGTTGCTCTCGCCCCGGGCCAGGTGGCGCAGGATCTCCCGCTCGCGGGCCGTGAGTGTGTCCAGGTTGCTCTCGGACGTGGGGCGGTCCTTGGTCAGGGCGCGGGCCAGGCTGGAGGTGAGGGTGTCACTGATGACCACTTCGCCCTCGGCGGCGCGGCGAAGCTGCGCCACCAGAGCCTCGGGTTCCATGTCCTTGAGCAGGTAGCCGTTGGCCCCGGCGCGCAGCGCGTTGGTGATGTCCTCGTCGCTGTCGGAGACGGTGAGCACCACGACGCAGGCCTCGCTGCCCTGTTCGCGCAGCGCGCGCAGGGTCTCGACCCCGGTCATGCCGTCCATGTTCAGGTCCAGCAGGATCAGGTCCGGGGCGAGTTTCTGTGCCAGTTGCAGGCCTTCGCTGCCGTCGCTGGCCTCGCCGACCGGTTCCAGGTCGTTCTCCAACTCCAGCAGTTGCATGACCCCGCGTCGCAGCAGCGGGTGGTCATCGATAATCAGGACCCTGGTTGTCATACGACGGACTCCGTCACCGTTGCATCGCGCGCCGGGAAACGCACCTCCAGATGTGTGCCTTCGGGCTCCCGCCGGGACACGGCCAGCGTCCCACCCAGACTGTTTGCTCGTTCCGTCATGATTCGTATGCCGTAGTGGTGACGCCGCTCGTACCTGTCCGGTATGCCGATGCCGTCGTCGTCCACGCTGAGCGTGACCCAGCCATCCTCGCCGCTGCAGAGCCGGATCCAGGCGTGCTCGGCACGGGCATGATTGACGACATTGGCCAGTGCCTCCCGGGTAATGTGCAGCAAATGGATCTCGGCGTTGGAGTCAAGATTGAGTCCCCCGTCGAGCTGTTCGAGACGGATGTCCGTGCCCTCGCTACGACGACGGTATTCTTCGGCGGCCGCACCCAGTGCGGCGGCGAGTCCCGGTTCATTCATCTTCAGCCGGAACGTTGTCAGAAGCTCGCGGAGGTGACCATATGCGGTGTTGAGTCCTTCGCGCAACTCTGTTACCGCCGAGGAGGTAGTCGCGCTGATGGTCTGGTCCCGCAGACCGGCTTCCAGGCGCGTGACCTGGATTTTCAGGTAGGACAGGGACTGCGCCAGGGAGTCGTGTAGCTCCCGGGCGATCACGGAGCGCTCCTCCAGCAGTGCCAGTCGGCGCTGGCGGCGGGCCTCGCGGGCCAGGCCGATGGCAACGGCGATCTTCTCGGCCACCGCGTCGGCGAGACGGAATTTCCATTGCTCCGGCACCGTGCCCGACGCGTATTCCAGCAGCATGACACCGTACTGTTCACTCCGGTGTTCCAGCGGCACGGTGGCAAGGCCGTCACCGACGCCGCCGCGAATCCTGGCAACATCGCCATGGAAACACACGCGGCAGTCCGGGGAGCGGCAGAAGGAGGGTTCGTGGCCCGCGACCGAGCTGAACGTATTGCGCGCGGTGGTCTCGTCTGGATCGGCGATGCATACGGTGACCAGGCGGATGTCAGTGACCCGACTGAGGTGCTGCAGGATGGGGCGGACCGTGTCTTCGTCCAGGCGCCCCGGCGTGAGCGTTCGCGCCGCGTCGTAGAGCAACTGCAGCGCCTCGTTGCTGCGCCGTAGTTCGCGGGTCTTGATCTCCACCTGACGCTCCAGCCCCGCGTGGAGTGTCTCCAGATCGGCGGCCATGGTGTTGAAGCTGCGTCCCAGCAGGCCGATTTCGTCGCGGCGGGTATGCTGGACACGGTCGGTGAAATCACCCTGGCGCACGCGCTCGGCCATCCCCATCAGCTCCGCCAGCGGCCGCATGATGCCGCTGTGAATCAGGTACACGGCGGTCAGCGCCAGCGTCAGTGCAAGCACGACCGCCGCTGCCTGGCTGAGGCGCAGCCACTGAATGCGCTGCTCCGCCTGGCGCTGCAGGGCAACCACCATGGTGTCCACGGCCGTGACGAAATTGTGCACTTCGTCGAGATAGAGTGCGCCTTCGGCGTCACCGGTGTTGTCGATGACGGCTTGCAGGTCCGGGGCGAGGAGCTCTTCCCAGGTGCGCCTGACTTCGCGGTAGTGGCGACCCGGCGCAGCGCCCGCGGCTTCCGTGGTCTTGGTCAGAGCCGGGGCCTCCAGGATCGCGTCGAACTGCTGCCTGGCCGCACTGATTTCGGTGGCGGGAGCATCCGCCTGCAGCAGAGCTGCAATGCGGTACGACTGCATGCGCAGTGAGCCGGCCTTGTTGATGGCAGCGGCGTCGTCCTGCGCCGTCTCCGCGATATAGATGGACGCCCCCATGCTGAACAGCGCCAGGACCGTCATGGCAAGCAGGATGAATCCGAGCCTCAGGCGCAGGGACCGGGGACGATCCTCTCGTGTTCTTCGCGAGTTCAGTGGCGTACCTCCAATGAGTCAAGAAAGGTCCATGAGGTGCATCTGGGGTATCTCGTGGGGATTACCGGTAACGGAAAAACAGCGACTTAGGACCGTTTGCGACTTAATTAATAAGATATATGTGCATGATTATGCAAGATTTTGCGGGATCAATTATTTGATCG